>PWMP01000097.1 GCA_003558145.1 Elusimicrobiota bacterium | reverse complement strand
ACGGCAAAACCGGAATAAAGCTGTCCCGGAAGCCTGTAAGGAAGGTGCTGGACCCTAAATGCAAAAGGCAAATGCACCACGGCATCAGCCTGAGCCTTTAAATCAAAAGTAGGAATAAGTATCCCCTCGTCCAGAGAAAAAGATATATAGTTCTCGTTATAAAGCCCCAGCCCCCACCACAAGTCCCACCAGCGCGCGCCCGTGTACAGAGGATAGGGACCGGCAGAGACATTAGGCGCCAGCATACCCACGTTAAGCCTGAAATCATAGAGGGCAAGATCCACTATGTCATCCCTTAAATCTTCATCAAGGTCACTCCAGTCGTCATTGTCCATAATCTCATCCATATTTTGATATATAAACATCGCAGTTTTTACGATATCGTGGGATATAGTGATGGGAATATCAATAATGGTTATCTTGAAACCTTCCCTCAGGCCCAGAAGGGCCGGATTGTAAAGAGGAGCTTTAGGGCTGTTTATGGCCGTCCCCGCTCCTCCCATGCCCAGGTTCTCAACCCCTTCTATATTGATGGGGCCCGAAGCATATGCATTTGAGAAAAAAAAGCAAAATATAAAAATAAACAGCGCTGAAATTGACAGTTTGGTCATAATTTTATGGGTTTTTCCATTTTTTCAGGTCTTCAATCAGTTCTTCAAAAGTTTCTACCATATCGTCACCCATTTGACCGCCGGAAACTTCCGCGTATTTTTTAGCATCTTTAATTTTACCGATAATTTCATCGATATCTTCGTGGTTTAGAGGGTTTTTCAGAATGTCTTCGAGCTCATCCATATCATTTACATCATATTCGACCATCATCTCGACAAAAGCGTTCAGGGTTATAAGAACGGCCAGATTCATATTAACATCGTAATTATCGGGAGGGATGGTTCCATCGGCTTTGCCGTCTGCTATTTTTTTTAGATCTTTAACGGCACTATCGGTAGCGCTGGCTATATTTTTCAATCCTAAACCCCCAAATAGTTCATCAATTATATCTATGTCGCCGTCATCGTCCTCATCAATATCAAGAAGGGTACTGAAAATGTGTCGCAAATCAAGTCCTGCTGATCTCAATTCGGCGGCCGCTTTTCCGTAAAGGGCTTCGGAATTATTAGGGTCTCTTTTCAGAATCTCCTCGTATATTTTAAGCGCTTCTTTGTATTTTCCGTCCCGCAGCGCTCTTCTTGCATCGGCAAGACGGGACTGGGTGGCAGTGTCGGTGCCTGCCTTATGAAAGCCGGAAAACACATTCTCTCCCTCGCACCCCTGGGTAAAAGGAATGAATGAAAAGATAAAAATTAATAAAACATATTTTTTCATATTTAGATCACCTCACAAGTTATCTATTTTAATGCTATGATAAAATGTTAAGCTTTTCAAGCACTGATGTTTCAGGTTCCGACCGTCCAGGATTGGAGATATTTTTCCTGCTGGGCCGTGAGTTCGTCTATCTCTACTTTCATTGTCTTAAGTTTAAGACGCGACACCCAGTCATCTATCTCTGCCGGAACGGGGTATACCCTGTGCTCCAGTGACTGCCGGTTTTTAAGAACATATTCGGTTGTAAGCGCCTGTACTGCAAAACTCATATCCATTACCGAAGCCGGGTGCCCTTCAGCAGCCGCAAGGTTTATCAGCCGGCCCTGGGCTAAAAGATTTATTTTTCTGCCGTCTTTTAAAATATAGCAGTCAACAAAATTCCGTACGCCTTTTTTAACTTCCGCGCTCATCTCTTCAAGTGCCTCTATATTTATTTCCACATTGAAATGTCCGGAATTTGCCACTATAGCTCCGTCCTTCATTTTTTCAAAATGATGTTTATCTATGACATTAATATCCCCTGTAAGAGTACAGAACAGGTCTCCTATTTCCGCAGCCTGCTCCATTTTCATTACCCTGTATCCGTCCAGCGCCGCCTCAAGAGCCTTTACCGGGTCAACCTCGCATATTATGACATTGGCACCCATTCCCCGGGCACGGGACGCAAACCCCCTTCCGCACCATCCGTAGCCGGCCACAACTACGGTTTTTCCCGCAAAAAGAATGTCTGTAGCCCTTATAATGCCGTCAACAGTTGACTGGCCCGTACCGTATCGGTTATCAAAAAGGTGTTTGGTGAGGGCATCGTTTACCGCAAACACAGGTATTTTAAGGGCTCCGTCGGCTGCCATTGCCTTAAGCCGGATTACCCCGGTTGTGGTCTCCTCCATTGAGGCGGCAATGCGGGATGTCATATCAGCGTATTCTTCATGTATTTTTGAAACAAGGTCAGCCCCGTCATCCAGAGTTATGTCCGGGTTGTGCTCTATGGCGGACTTAAGGTGCGAGTAATATAAATCCCTGTCTTCGCCGTTTACCGCAAAAACCTTAATATCGTAATCCTCAACCAGCGAGGCTGCTACGTCATCCTGGGTCGAAAGCGGGTTGGAGGCGCACAGTACCGCGTCCGCGCCGCCGGACTTAAAAGCTCTCATGAGATTTGCCGTTTCGGCTGTTACATGCAGACAGGCTGAAAGTTTAAGCCCCTTGAGAGGTTTTTCTTTTTCAAACCTCTTCCTTATCTCTGCCAGAACCGGCATATCCGTATCTGCCCAAAGGATTCTTCTTTTTCCTTCCGGGGCCAATTTTTTGTTTTTTACATCACTCATCTTTTTTCCTTTCCCTTTCTTTATTTTGATTTTTCAACAGCACTTCAAGAGGATCAGACGGTTTGCCCAGGTAAACTCTCCTGTGCGGAAAAGGTATGGTTATACCGCGCCGGTCAAACTCCATCTTAATCCTGCGGTTAAACTCTCTTGCCACAGCCCATTGCTGCAATGGAAAAGTCTTTAGTCTTCCCTTTATTACTATCGCCGAATCGCCGAACTGGTCCAGCCCGAAAACTTCCGCCGGCTCTATTATCTTCTCTCCGAAGACATCATCATTCCGCAGGCCTTCGGCCACCTCTTTTATTACGGAAATCACATTATCAACATCTTCCTTGTAGGCAACTCTTATATCAAAAACAAAAGCAGACCATTCTTTAGTAAGGTTAGCAATAGCATTTATGTACCCGTTAGGAAAAACGTGAACGGTACCTGTAAGGTCTCTTGATATTATTGTCCTCAGGTTTATTGCTTCAACAAAACCGCCGGTACCGTTTATTATTGCTACATCGCCTACCCTGACCTGGTTTTCTAAAATAATAAAAAGGCCGTTTATTATATCTTTAACAAGACTCTGGGCTCCAAAGCTGAAAGCAAGGCCCAAAACGCCTACCGCCGCCACCAGCGGGCTGGTGGAACCTCCCAGGTGGCCAAGGATGATTATAAAGCCCACTACCCACAGTATCACGTATACAAACTTATTAAAAACACCGGTAATTGTGTTTACCCTTTTTTCCGCTTCGGCCTGCAGGGCTCCCTTCTTTTTAAGTTTGTTTATAATATAGGATTCAAGCCGCCAGAGTATAACTTTTACTGCCAGCGTAATTAATATAAAAACAACCAGGATAACCAGCAGTCCGGGAAGTTTCACGCTGAGTTCCCTTGTAAACTCCGTTATACTTTGACTTAAATCATATTCCATTTTTTTCTCCCGTTAATATAGTTGGTCAATATAATTCCCTGCATCAATCCTTTAGGGAAAGGCGGATAAAACAACAATAAAGCATTTCCGCTAGCTGCCGTCCTTTAAGAGAACCTCCAGAGGATCTGAAGGTTTTCCAAGGTAAATCCTTCTGTGAGGGAAAGGTATGCTTATTCCCTTACGGTCAAACGCTATCTTGATTCTGCGGTTAAACTCTCTCCCCATTGGCCTTTGCTGGCGGGGAAGGGTCTTTATTCTTCCTTTTATTACAATCGCAGAATCGTCAAACTTATCAAGTCCGAAAATTTCTACAGGTTCTATTATCTTCGGGCCAAACTCTTTATCCTGCTCAAGTCCTTCGGCGACTTCTCTTATAACGGATATTACATTGTCTACATCCTCTTTGTAAGCTACGCCTATGTCAAAGACAACCGCAGACCACTCCTTTGTCAGGTTTGACAGAGATTTTATAGAACCGTTTGAGAAAATATGTACCGCCCCCTGGACATCCCTCAGAATTATTGTCCGCCAGTTTATAGCTTCCACAAGACCGCGGGTTCCGTTTATCGCGGCTACATCGCCGACTCTTATCTGGTTTTCAAAAAGTATCAGGATTCCGTTTATTATATCCTGCACAAGGCTCTGCGCACCGAAACCGACAGCAAGCCCCAGCACACCTGCAAGAGCCACAATGGGGGCTATATTCATACCCAGCCGGGCAACCATAATTGTAAGTCCGGCGGCCCATATAATTATATATACAAACTTATTGAAAACTCCGGTGAGCGTATTTACTCTTTTTTCGTACTCGCCCGGAGACTTGGCCCGGCACTTGGTTTTGTTTATTATATAATGCTCAGCTCTCCACAAAAAAAGCTTAAGAGTAAAGCTAACTAAAAGAAGTATAATAATGCCGGTGATAATTGAAGGAAGATTATTTAGCGCGCTATTAAAAAAATCACTGAAATCGTCAGTTATATCAAAATCACTTATTTGAAACACTTTTATACCTCATACTTTCACAATTTAAATTCGTTTCCTTAGTTTGATTTTAGTAATTAACGCTAAAAAATCAATTTATTGGGGTCAGACCCTGCGTTTTACGTTTTTAATATCACTGCGAAACTTTCAAGACCAATCAAAGTCACCAAAAAACCGAAGGGGTTTTTATAGCAACTGAAAATTCTTCATTTACGCAGGTTTTAAAAGTCTGTTTCACTTCTTTATTAGAGACTGTTCAATAATTAAGCTTTTAGAACCGAACTGATTTTACCAGTTCTTTGAAAATTATAGATAATATCCTGAGTCAATGCAATGTCATGCTCGATGACATGGATATGAACATT
>PWMP01000181.1 GCA_003558145.1 Elusimicrobiota bacterium | reverse complement strand
TCCCTTTCTCCCGTCAGATCGGAGAATATAGCTGTCAGCCTGGTCAAATCATATATTTTCAGTTTGACTCCCAAAATTCCGCATATCAAACTGACATCCGGATTTACGAGACTGCCTTTGTGGGGCATGTAAAGGGCCCTTACATTATCTTTTCCGATTGCTGAAACCGCCAGGTACAAACATGCCGCAGAGTCCACCCCGCCCGAGAGCCCTATTACCAGCCCCTTTTTCACGCTGGACTCAAGCTCCCGGGCGATAAACTCCTTAAGAAATTTAAGGTGGTCTTTGATTACTTCAACCCTCACAGTATGGGCAGATAGGCATTTATTTCGTAGTCGGTGACCTGGGTCCTGTACCTGTCCCATTCTATTATCTTGTTTTGGATGAACTTTTCAAATACATGCTCTCCCAAGGCGGACTTAAGGAAATCAGAATTTTGAGCAATCTGTATGGCTTCCACCAGGCTTCCGGGCAGGGTTTCAATACCCTGGTCAGCCATTTCCTTCCCGCTTAACTTAAACATATCTGTTTCTGCCGGATCATTTAAGGGATATTTGTTTTTTATCCCTTCAAGTCCCGCGGCAAGCATCACCGAAAATGCCAGGTAGGGGTTGCATGCCGGGTCGGGAAAACGCAGTTCTATCCTGGTGGCTTTTTCCTTTCCTGGCTTATACATGGGCACTCTTACCATGGCGCTGCGATTTTTCTGGCCCCAGGTTATATAGACCGGAGCCTCAAAACCGGGAACCAGGCGTTTATAGGAGTTAACCCACTGGTTTGTTATTGCGCATATCTCCGCTGAATGCTTTAAGACACCGGCCATGAAATGCCTTGCCTGCGGTGAAAGATGATAGGGCTGTCCCTGTTGATAAAAAGTATTCTTGTCTCCGTTAAAGAGAGACATGTGCGTATGCATCCCGCTGCCGTTTACTCCCGCCAGGGGCTTTGGCATAAAGGAAGCGTATACGTCGCTCTGCATGGCTATTGCCTTTACGGTAGCCTTGTATGTGATTACGTTGTCAGCCATTTCAAGAGCCGGACCGTACCTGAGGTCTATCTCGTGCTGTCCCGGGGCCACTTCGTGGTGAGAATATTCAACCGGTATGCCCATTTCCTGCAGGGCCAGTATGGTATCTCTTCTGAGGTCATGTCCAAGATCCAGTGGCATAAGGTCAAAATATCCTCCTTCATCCATAACTTCCGGAGTGCGGTTGTTTTTGAAATAAAAATACTCCAGTTCCGGACCCACGTTAAAGGCGTCAAATCCTTCCTCTTTCATTTTTTCAAGGTTCTTTTTCAGAATGTTTCTCGGACACCCCTCATAGGGCTTCCCCTCGGGAGTAAGAATGTCACAGAACATCCTCCCAACCACAGCGCTTTCGCCGGGCCGCCAGGGCAGTATGGTGAAAGTAGAAGGGTCAGGTTTTCCGATAAGGTCGCTTTCAAAAATTCTTGCGAACCCCTCAATGGATGAACCGTCAAAGCCCATTCCGTCTTCCATAGCCGCCGGAAGTTCATCGGGGGTAACAGCGAAAGACTTTACCTGTCCCAGTATGTCCACAAACCAGAATTTGATGAACTTAACATTCTTCTCCTGCACAATTTTCAAAACATCCTGCGCCGAATAATTTCTCTTTCTCATAACTACTCCTTTTTCAAAAATACATCTAAAAAAAAGACGTTTTAGTCACCTTCATACAGTGAAGGTAAATAAAACGTCTTCGTCCTAATTCTCTTGCGCCGTCGTTGGCGCGCCCTTTTCTTTACTATACAAGTAAATAAAGCAGTCTTTTGTTAACCTTTCCTTGTTAAAAAAAATGCTTATAGGTCTTGCTTTTTATGTTTTTTAATATCTTGTGCACCATCACGTGCGAAACTTCAAGTTTTTCACCTATTTCCCTGAAAGTATAGCCTGCAAGGGTCATGGAAAAAACTTCTTTTTCCCTGTCCGAAAGTCCGTTATTCATGACTTCAGAAACAGCGATATTAAATTCAAAAGAATCATAAAAATTTTCATTTGAATGAATAGTATCTGCCAGGCAGTTTTCATCATCACTTATGGTGTAGTCCAGGCTTAGGTACGGTAATTTATTCTGTGAAGTCCTGATATAATTTTTAAGGTGAAACCAGCATCCCTGAAGAAGATAGCTTTTTGTGCAGTTTTTTATTTTCCCCTTTTTTAAGTTCTCCCACAGGAACAAAAACATCTCCTGCATGAGGTCTTCTGTGTCAAAGTCGGGATATTGACCTGCTGTTTTAAGGGCTATGCCCTTAAGCTCAGGTTCGAGGTTTTCTATGAGTTTTTCTAATTTCATTCTCCATCTCCTTTTCGTAAAATTTACGTCGTTGTGATGGAGAACATCATTGTTCTTTCAGGAAGGCTCTTCGTTGAGCGGTATCTTTTGATACAAATTTTTTTTAAAAAAGTCAATAGGTTCAAGGCATAAAAACTTGATTTTTCCGCCTGGATAAATACTATATTACTGCCATTCATAACCTAATGATTTCTTCATACAGTAAAATAACTAAATTTGCATAATCAGTAATGAATTGTTTTCTCAGTCCGGATTAGCGGGCAGGAAGAAAAAAACATAATATTATGAACAATATAGATGTAAAATTAAAAAGATCCAGGATTTTAAAAGAGGCTTCCCGCCGGCGCACCTTTGCGATAATATCGCATCCGGACGCCGGTAAGACTACCCTGTCGGAGAAATTTCTTCTCTACGGGGGAGCTTTGAACCTGGCCGGTTCGGTGACTGCCAGAAAAAATCAGCGTTCTACGGCTTCAGACTGGATGGAGCTGGAAAAGAAACGCGGTATTTCGGTATCATCTACAGTTCTTCGTTTTGAATACCAAGGATATAAACTTAACCTGCTGGATACCCCGGGACACAGGGATTTTTCGGAGGATACCTACAGGGTCCTTATGGCCACGGATGCCGCAGTCATGGTCATTGACGCCGGCAAGGGAATAGAAGCCCAGACCCGTAAACTGTTTCATATATGCGGCAAGCGCGGCATACCCGTCGTTACCTTTATAAACAAGCTTGACCTTCCGGCCCTGGATCCGCTTGAGTTAATTGATCAGCTGGAAAAAGTGCTTGGGCTGCAGGCATTTCCTGTTAATTGGCCGCTGGGAGAGGGACGTAATTTCAAGGGAATATATGACAGGATGGAGCATAAAGTGCATCTTTTTGAAAAAACCCCTAGCGGTAAGTTTAAAGCTCCTTTCACAGTTCATAATCTTATGGACGGCAAAGCCAAAGACATACTGGGAACGGAACTGCATATTAAGGTATCGGAGGAATTAGAACTGATGGATACGGTTGGAGGGAGTTTTGACCGTCAGCTTGTTCGGGAAGGAATCGTTTCTCCTGTATTTTTTGGAAGCGCACTTAACAATTTTGGAGTTGAACTTATGCTGAAAAATTTTCTTAAATACTCGGCTTTACCGTCTCCGCGCTCAACCAGAAAAGGTCCGGTAGAAATTGACAGCCCGGAATTTTCATCTTTTGTATTTAAAGTACAGACAAATATGAATCCAAAACACAGGGACCGCATGGTTTTTATAAGAGTATGCTCCGGAGAATTTAAGCGGGAAATGAAAATACGCCACCAGCGTCTTGACAGGAAAGTCAGGCTCTCAAGCTCGCATAATGTTTTTGGAAAAGAGAGGGAGACAATAAATACCGCCTATCCGGGTGATATTGTCGGATTTGTCAGCCGTGACGATTTCAAGGCCGGTGATACACTGACTACCTCCAGAGATATTGTATACAACGAGATTCCCCGTTTTGCCCCGGAAAACTTTGCCTTTATTCATAATCCCTCTCCTTCAAATTACAAATCCTTCCGTAAAGGAATAAAGCATTTTCTTGCCGAAGACCTGGTTCAGGCCTTTAATCTTCCGGATCACCCCGATCCTCTGCCTCTTTTAGGCGCGGTGGGACCTCTGCAGTTTGAGGTTCTCCAGTACCGTCTCAAAGAGGAATACGGGGCTGAATCGGAACTCAGGGTTATGCCCTGGAAGTGCCTGAGGTGGATTGAAACCGGCCTCTCTGAAGAGAAACTGAAGAGGTCTCTTCCCTACGGAGCCGCTGTTGGAAAGGACTCTCTTGACAGGCAGGTCGTACTTTTTACTGAGGCTTGGTTAGCCGAGCACTACGGAAGGGAAAATTCCGAGGTTAAACTTCTGGAATCGCCCCGGGAGAGAGGGTTGTGAGAGACTACCTGACCCTTTTTTTAGGCAACAAAAGAATTATGTCTTTTGGGTTTCTTATGGCTTTTTTTTTCAAGTTTCGGCCAGACGTTTTTGCTTTCGCTTTATGTTCCTTTCATCATAAAGGAATTCAGCCTTACAAATTCATCTTTCGGATTTCTTTACGGGGCGGCAACAATATGCGCCGCCATTGTACTGACATATACGGGAAAATTAATAGACTACAAAAGTTTCAGAAACTATACTCTCATGTCTGTTTTTCTTTTAGTTTTTTCATCTCTTGTTATAGCTTTTTCAGTTAATGTGCCGTTGGTGTTTATAGGCATTTTGGGGCTCAGGCTGGGAGGACAGGGACTTCTCAGCCATATTTCAAAAACTTCTATTTCAAAAAGCTTTTACAAGAAAAGGGGAAAAGCCCTGAGTTTATCAGTGCTTGGTTACTCATTCGGAGAGGCGCTTTTTCCGGTTGCCGTAGGCGCACTGCTTGCCGTTGCCGGATGGCGTTATTCCATGGTAGGAAGCGCATCCCTGATGGGCTTTTTTCTTATACCGTTTGTATATGTTTCCCTTAATAAAAAGGAACATAAAAGCCCTCCAAACAAAAACTTTATGGAAAAAGAAAGAACCCCTTTTAACAGGAAAGAACTTTTAAAAGACAGCTCTTTTTATGTTCTGGCTCTTAATGCGGCGTTATTGCCGGCTCTAATTACAGGCTTCTTTTTTTATCAGATGGTTCTTTCTGTGGAAAAAGGATGGCCTGC
>PWMP01000176.1 GCA_003558145.1 Elusimicrobiota bacterium | reverse complement strand
TTATCCCCTGGGGTATCCTGAAACTGTCATGTATGCCTTTCTTTTTGAACCTGGGATAACCCGCGCCGTTAAAGAAGTTCCTGAATGCCTGTTCAAGGTCCTTGTTTACCTGCTGCAGAGACTGCGATGGCGGAACCTTCAGCCATTCGTGCTCTTCTTTGAGTTCTTTAACTCTTTTGTCCAGGTCATAACGGCTCGCTTTTTCTTTCTTATCTTCCCAGAGTTCCTTTTTCAGCGCAAGATTAATGCCGCTAAGGAATCGTTTATCGGACATTTTAAGATGGAAAACAAAAGTCTGTTCCTGGGAGCAAAAAAATTTTATGAGCTCAAGGAAATTGTAAAATCCAGGATGAAATATTATACTGACAGAAGAAGACATCAGACTTTGGGAAACATAGCGCCGTTAAGGCACTTGGAAAATTGGAAGCGCGGTTTATGAAAACGAGTCTAAAGCAACCCTCTACTGGTACAGGTACACGGTCCCACTTCCTTCCATATATAACGGCAGCACCCTGCTGCCTGTGCGCACAGGTTTTCCTGCCGGGGATTCAATCTAAGCCGATATTTGAAACATTTATTAATTTTCATTCTCTCCGGCTTCTTTTCTGACTTTCTATGTACTGCTTTATTACTTTTAACGGTATTTTTATTTTCTGTTTTAATTAATTTTACTATTTTATATTGAAGAATACAATTGCCCGAGTTGCCTCACGATGCTCTATTATAAATATTAATTAATGCCTTATATCCCCATCTATGAATACAGGGGCTTTACGGCATTTATTTGGTAAAAAAACTTAACTGCAGGAAAACAATAAAGAAATAATTAATATCCTGCGAAATTTTCCAGTGTTATTAACTCCCCGGAAACCCCCAGGTTTTCCGAAAGCATTTTTTTCATTGCGCCGTTGAAAGCCGGCGGGCCTACTATGTAGAACCTGCTATCTGAGTAGCGGGGAAAATTTCTTTTAATCATTTCCTCGTCTATATACCCTCTTTCTCCGGTCCATGATTGTTCCTCTTCCGGACTCAGGCTGGTAAGGGTATTTATAATCCTGAAGCCAGACAGTTTATCCGCAAATCCGTCAAGTTCTTCTGCAAAAGCTATACGGTCCGGAGTACGGTTGGAGTAAAACAGACAACCTTTAAGGGTCCTTGATTCATCTGCAGCGTATTCCAGTATACTTTTAACCGGTGTTATTCCCACACCCCCGGCAAGAAAACATACGTATTCTTCCTTAAGGGCATCAAGAGTGAAAGAGCCCAGGGGCCCCTTAATATTAACAATATGACCTTTTTCAAGAGAGTCCAGAGCGTTTTTGTAATCCGAACCTGACAGGATGGTGGTCATTTCAATATTTTCTCTTGTTGGAGAATTGGAAATTGTAAAAGGTTTTGAGTATTCTTTCGAATCATGTTCAAAACTAAATAAGGAATACTGGCCCGCCTTATATTCAAAACTTTCAGTAGGCCGGAAAAAGAAACTTTTTATGCCCGGGCATATATCAGTCTTGCCCGCCATCTCTGTTTTAACAATCTCTGCTACCATTAAATCCTCCTCTTTTAAAACGCTACCGAATAGCTGCAACTGACAAAATTTATTTCTCTGCAGGTTTTTGGTTTTTACTTATGTAACCAGCCGGGCGACCGTATTTTACAGCCAGTATCTGGGATGCGATAGAAATCGCTATCTCCCCGGGGCTGTCCCCTCCTATATCAATACCAACCGGGGCATATAATCTATCCAGCGGGAGCTTGACTCCCTCTTTTTTCAGATTCGTCAGGACAGTTTTTACTTTATTAACAGATCCTATCATCCCTATATACTTTACGGGTACGGACGCGTGTGCCAGACAGCGCAGGACTTCTTCGTCACCTTTATGACCGTGCGTTACTATTACACAGTAGCTTTTATCATCCAGTCTCAGTTTTTCTGCAGCCTTGGAGTATGAAGATAATATAACTTTCCCTGCACCCGGAAATCTTTTTTCCGAAGCGAACTCTTCCCGGTCATCAACTACGCTGTAGGGCATTCCTGCAATTTCAAGTATGCCGGCAAGAGCCAACGCTATGTGCCCGCCGCCGAATATAACCGCTTCTTCTTCCGGCTTAAAAACTTCAATAAAAACCTCGGCTTTGCCTCCGCATATCATCCCGCCCCGGCCTCCTTTAAACTCCACTGTGTAGTTTATATTTTCACCTTTTTCAATTGCCTCGAGCGCTTTTTCTCCGGCTTTTTTTTCCAGCGCTCCGCCGCCGACCGTATACTCAGTTTTTCCGTTCTTATACACTATCATCCGCGCGCCGCTCTTTCGCGGAGTGCCGCCTGAAGCGGAAATAAGAGTAGCCACAGCGAATTCTTTTCCCGTTTTTATAAGGCTGTTTATCCTGCTAAAAACCGATTCTTTATTTTCCAATTTTTTCGTAATCTCCCGGAGTATCTATATCCTGAATCACATAAGGATCGTCAACTTCCACTCTTAAAAAATTAAATCTGTTGTTTTTTGTAACAGCGCGCGCACCCTCATTTAAAGGAGCCCGGATAAGCGCCCCGAAGACCCCTTTTGAAAAAACAACCGGATGCCCCCCCCTGTCTCTAAAAACCGGTATTACGCCGTGAGGGTTTTCTTTTTTAAAAAGACATATCATTTTGCCTATGGTGCTTAATTTAACCATCGGATGATCTATAAGGCAGACCAGAGCACCGGACGCATCTGCGGGAATCTTTTTAACAGCAGCTTTTAACGAGCTAAGCTGCCCTTTTTTCCACTGTGGATTTATTATAATATTTAGCCTGTCGGCGTTCAAGCTTTTTTCTATTTCGGCGGCGCCGCATCCAAGAACGATACAACTAGCGCTGACTCCTGCCCGGCGAAGCTTTTCTTCTATTATGTCCGCAAATGTTTTTTCCTCTATCTTGAGGAGGGCCTTTGGGGAGCCCATTCTTGAAGATTCTCCCGCCGCCAGGATTATACCGTATAGTTTCATAATTAGTATTTCTATCACAGACCGGACTCTAAAGTCAAATAAAACCCCGAACCTGAATGAAATAAAACACCTAGAAGGTTCGATAGTTCGATAATTATTTTCTTATTTGACCTGGCCGGGCTAATATTTTATACTCCTTCTAGTGATAGATATAAGAACATTTACTATTCTGGTGAAAGGAGGCGGAGACCTGGGAAGCGGCGTCGCATGGAAACTCTTCAGGTCCGGACTTAAAGTCGCCGTAGTTGACCTCCCTTCCCCCCTAAGCATAAGACGGCAGGTTTCTTTTTCGAGCGCCATTACTGAAGGCCTTGTAACCGTTGACGGTATTAAGGCAAAAAGAATAAAAGACCCTCCCGATTTCAAAGAAGATTTTATTCCTGTTTTCACTACGGAAGACAAAGATATTCTTTCCGTTTTTAAACCTGTCATACTTGTAGACGCCACACTTAAAGCTATAGATAACCGGACTACCTCAAAGGGCGACGCTCCTTTTACTATAGGACTGGGTCCGGGTTTTAAGTCTCCCGAAAACATTGACTGTATTGTAGAAACAAACCGCGGCCATAATCTCGGCAGGGTTATTTACGATGGGGAAGCCGAACCCTACGTTCCCGTTCCCGGGAATATTGACGGTTTTACCGTAAAGCGGCTGCTCAGGGCCCCGGACAGCGGAAAATTCAGGGCTCTTAAGAAAATAGGAGACCGGGTTGCGGAAAACGATCTTATAGGATGGGTAAACAGGTCCGAGGTCCGCGCAGGTGTAAACGGAATAATACGCGGGCTTATCACAGAAGGCATGCACGTAAAAAAAGACGTTAAAATCGGGGATATTGATCCGCGCGGCAGAAAAGAATACATAAATACGGTATCCGACAAGGCCAGGGCAATCGGAGGCGGCGTACTGGAGGCTGTTATTTGCCGGCTGCTGCATGATGGATAAAAAATACCGGCTTACTCAGAATATTACCTGTGCCGGATGCGCAGCTAAACTTAATTCAAAAGCGCTGGGAAAAATACTGAAAAATAAAAATTTTTACCGGTCGCAAAACGTTGTTGCGGGAATGGAAAACAACGACGACGCCGGAGTCTGGAAATTGCCTTCAGGCTTATTGATGGTTCAGACAACGGATTTTTTCCCTCCTATAGTTGACGACCCGTTAGATTTCGGAAGAATTGCCGCCGCAAACGCCCTTTCCGATATTTATGTTATGGGCGCCGTACCCGTTACCGCGCTTAATCTTTGTCTCTTTCCTGCAGAAATGTATCCCGAAGAAGTCTTCTCTCTTATTATTGAAGGAGGAGCCGATATCCTAAAGCAGGCAGAATGCGACCTCATAGGCGGCCATACCATAGTGGACAAAGAACTTAAATACGGTATTGCTGTCACCGGGCTCGTTGAAGAAAAAAAACTCATTACAAATTCGGGAGCAAAACCCGGCGAGTTGCTTTTTCTCACCAAAGCTCTTGGAACGGGAATTATTACAACTGCAATTAAAGCCGGCATGTGTCCCGATAACGCAGAAAAAGAAGCCATTGAATCTATGACTGTCCTGAATAAAGAAGCCGGAGAATTTATGACAGAGCACGGGATAAAAACCGCAACGGACATCACCGGTTTCGGGCTTGCGGGACATGCCCTGGAAATATGCAAAGCTTCAAAAACGGCAATGGTTTTTTATGCTGAAAATATTCCTCTTTTCAGCGGCGTCGAAGAACTTATAAACACAGGAATGATGCCGGCGGGTTCCTTTAAAAACAAGGATAATTATATAAAAGAAGTTAAATTGAAAAAAGACTGGCCGTTTGATATAATTTTTGATGCGCAGACATCCGGCGGAGTTTTGATGTGCGTCCCCGGAAAAAGCAGGGACAAGGCACGGGAATTATTCGGTGAACCCGTCGGGGAAGTTGTAGAACAAAAGGATAATAAAAAATTAATTGAACTTGTATGAAATTTTTTAAACCTGACACTACTGCCCAGGCTCTTAAACTGAAGAAAAAC
>PWMP01000147.1 GCA_003558145.1 Elusimicrobiota bacterium | reverse complement strand
TTTTTGCCAATTTTTTTACGGCTTGGCATATATTTTCAATTCCCTGTCCGAGGTTTTCGCGACGGTGAGCAGTTACGAGTACTATTCTGCCGGTTAAATCTATTTTTCTCAACTGGGGATTAGAAGGATCTGTAACAGCCCCAGAGGTTTCCATAAGAGCATCTATTACCGTGTTTCCCGTAACGAATATGGAACTTTCAGAAATATTATCTTTAAGCAGGTTGCGCCTGCTGGTTTGAGTGGGGGCAAAATTAAAAGTACTCAGTATATCGGTAAGGCGACGGTTATTTTCTTCGGGGAAAGGATTAAAGGGGTCTCCGGACCTGAGTCCGGCCTCGACATGACCTACAGGTATTTTTGAATAATGAGCAGAAAGCGCTCCGGCCAGGGTTGTAGTAGTATCTCCCTGGACAAGGACAAGATCGGGTTTTTCTTTTTTATAGATTTTCAGCAGCCCTTCCATACATTTTGCCGCAATCCGCTGAAGAGGCTGGTTTTTTGTCATTATATTCAGGTCATATTCCGGTTTTATTCCAAATATATTAAGTACCTGGTCCAGCATCTGCCTGTGCTGGGCAGTCACCGTGCATATACTTTTAATTTTCCCCTCCTGCGATAGCCTTCTTACCAGGGGAGCCATTTTAATCGCTTCTGGACGGGTACCGAATACACTTAAAATTTTCATCTTAGCGCCGTAAGAAGTATGGCTCCTAATCCCAGGACCGCAGTTACTCCGTAAATTGTGAGTACTACCCTCTTTTCATTCCATCCTCTACGGTAAAGAAGGCGGTGATGTATGTGGTCCCTGTCCGGTTCCATAAAGGATTTTTTCCTGAAAATCCTCCTTAGAAAGGAAAAAGCAGTATCTATAAGCGGTACTGCGAATATTATTGCCGGAATTGCTACGGTAAGGGCGGCGGCAGTTTTCAGCATTCCTGTTATCGTTATAGCTCCTGCCATATATCCAAGGAAAAGGCTGCCGGAATCCCCCAGGAATATTTTACCCGGTGGAAAATTGAATTTTAAAAATCCGGCGCTGGCACCGCATATTGCCAGGCTAAGGACGGCGGCAATTTGCATCCTTCCGGCCATTTCCGGAGGCGGGCTGCCCCTAAGCTGGATAAGCAGTATTATAAAAAAGACAAAACTTGCTATAGCGGTTACACCGGACGCCAGGCCGTCAACTCCGTCTATAAGATTAATGGAGTTTATAAAACCTACAATCCAAAGGACGCTGACAAACATTGTTAAATAAACTGGAAAAGGAATAAAACGGCCTGAGAAAGGAGCAGCAATCCCTTCTATCTTTATACCGTACTGAACAAGTATCAGAGCCGCAATTATCTGACCCAGAAGTTTCGTAGTAGGGTCAACCCCCTTTATATCATCAATTATCCCTATTGCCAGAACTACAACACCGCCGACTAGTATGCCTTCAAGAAGATATCCTTTCCCGGAAACGCCGGTAAGTATTGCTCTGAAACTGTTTCCGGCCACACCAAGAAGGTAAACCGAAAGCCACAGGGAAACAAAAACGGCCAGGCCGCCCATAAGGGGTATGGGTTTTCTGTGAAGTTTCCTTCCCGAAGGGCTGTCCATTGCTCCAAGGCGAATTGCCAGAGCTCCGACTACCGGGGTAAAAAGCATTGAAAAAAATACGGAGGTTATAAGTATGAAAAAATATTGCTGAACGGTCAATTTACCTGGTACCGAAGATTCTATCTCCGGCATCCCCGAGTCCGGGAATTATGTATCCGTGGTCATCGAGCTTTTCATCCAGAGCTGCCGTATAAATAGGTATGTCCTTGAATTCTTTTCTCACTTTATTTATTCCCTCGGGAGCCGCCACGAGACACATTATCCTCATGTTTTTTGCGCCTGCTTCTCTGCATATTTCAAGAGTGCGAACCATAGTGTTTCCCGTAGCAAGCATTGGATCTATCAGTAGAACAAGTCTGCTAACCGCAATATCGGACGGAAGTTTCTGGTAGTACTGTACTGCATCAAGTGTCTCGGGATTACGATATATTCCAACATGCCCGACTCTTGCCTGCGGAATTACTTCCAGGACTCCCTCAGTCATTCCAACACCGGCTCTGAATATAGTAACGAGAACTATCTCGTTATGATTTACTCTTAACCCCTCCACATCCAGGTCAAGAGGGGTATTAACGGTAACCGACTCTGTTTTTATATCCCTGGTAACCTCAAAAGCCATAAGGCTGGACAGCTCTCTTAGCAGAAACCTGAAATCCCTGCTGGAAGTATTACGGTCCCTCATCCTGGCAAGCTTGTCCTGAATCAGGGGATGTTTGATTATATGTACTTTATCCAACACTTTTTCTCCTTATCTCTTGAGAGGATATTTACGGCAAAGCTTTTTAATCTCTCCTTCAGCAGATGAAAGCGTCTTTTCGTCCCTTTTCTTAAGTATGTCTGTTATAAGCAAAGCTATCAGTTCCATTTCCTGCCTTCCCATTCCTCTTGTGGTAAGTGCGGGAGTCCCAAGCCGAAGTCCGGATGTTACCAGGGGCTTCTCCGGATCATAGGGTATAGAGTTTTTGTTAGCGATTATTCCTGCATCCTGAAGAAGGGATTCCGCTTCCCGCCCGGTAATATTAAGCGGCCGGAGATCAAGAAGCAGCAGGTGTGTTTCCGTTCCTCCGGTAACAAGCGTTATTCCGTTCTTTTTAAGGGTTTCGGCAAGAACCCGGGCGTTTTCAACCACCTCGGATGCATATTTTTTGAAATTAACTTTAAGAGCGTTGTTAAAACACACCGCTTTTGCGGCAATAACATGCATCAAAGGACCCCCCTGAATTCCGGGGAAAACGCTGCGGTCTATATCTACAGCATATTTTTCCCTGCACATTATCATACCGCCTCGCGGGCCGCGCAGAGTTTTATGAGTTGTAGTAGTAACAATATCGCAGTGAGGTACGGGGTCTGGGTGTAGTCCGGCCGCAACAAGGCCGGCTATATGGGCTATGTCAGCCAGCAGAACAGCCCCGCACGAAGAGGCAATTTCCGCGAATCTTTTAAAATCTATCCTGGCCGGATAGGCAGAAGCTCCTGTAACTATCAGGTCGGGTTTTTCTCTTATGGCTATCTCCTGTACTTCATTATAATCTATGAGCTGGTCATCCCGGCGCACGCCATAGGGAATAATATTAAAATTTTTGCCGCTGAAGTTAAGCGGATGACCATGCGTCAGATGTCCGCCGCAGGACAGGTCCATACCCATTATTTTCCCGCCTATATTAAGCAGAGCCAGGTATGCGGCAATATTAGCCTGACTGCCTGAATGAGGCTGTACGTTGGCGTGCTCGCACCCGAACAGTTTTTTTGCCCGGTCTATAGCAAGAGATTCAACCGTGTCCACGTTTTCGCAGCCGCCGTAATAGCGTTTGCCTGGATACCCTTCTGCATATTTATCGGTCATGCATGACCCTGCCGCTTCAAGTATTTCGGCAGGCGCGTAGTTTTCCGAGGCTATCATTTCAAGAGTACTGTTTTCGCGCTCTTCTTCTTTTTTTATAGCCCTGTATATTTCGGGGTCGATTTTTTTAATTTTCATTTTTCAGCCTCTCAGTTATTTTTTCTATATACTTTTTTATTTGTACGAATACTCTCTCATACGCGGACTTTCCGCGACCGATAGGATCCTCTATATCCCAAACTTCCCCGGCCGCATAAGCACTGAGCAGCTGAACCTTTCCCGTAGGCGGGTTAAGTCTTGATTCGATTTCTTCAACGTGCGCCCGCGTAGCGGCAAGCACCACATCTGATGTCTCCAATATATCCCGGTCTATCATTTTGGGCGTATGGCCTTCATAGTTTATCCCCTCATTATCCATAACCTCTTTAAGATCTCCTATTATATTATAATGAGGATACGCGGCTGTACCCGCAGAACCAACTTCTACACCGTTTACCCCTTCTTTTTCAAGAAAGGACCTTAACAGCTGCTGGGCCATAACGCTGCGGCAGGTATTGCCGGTACATACAAAAGTTATTTTTTTCATTGCCTGACAATATCGCGGCCGGGTCCGGTTATATCTATTACTGAAGAAGGCTTCCCGTCAGGTTTGACTCCCAGGTCATCTATTATATCGCACTTATCTTTTATTTCCCGGCAGACCTGGTTAACCTGTATCGGTGCCGGCTGGCACGAAACATTTGCGCTTGTAGCGCAAATCGGACCGGTTATTTCCATCAATCTTAGAAGCGGCGGGCAATCAGGCATTCTCAACCCTATCGTTTCCCCTTCTTTTGTCATCATAATCAGGGTTACCGCGCCGGGCCAGTTTTCCTCGCATATTTTTTTTATCTCTTCATTTTTATCTACCCATTTCCAGACCCATTCGATTGAAGGAATTAGAAGAGCAAGGGGCTTGGACGGGTCTCTTTTTTTAATTTCGTAAATTCTCTCAATCGCGCAGGTATTGCCCGGAAGAGCGGCAAGACCGCATACCGTATCCGTAGATATCAGCGCTACCCCGCCCTTTTTAAGTACTTCGGCTGTTTTATAGATTCTTGTCATTGAGTTCATGATAAGTAGTGAGCGTTTATTCTTACATATTCCGGAGTATAATCACAGGTATACACCTTTGATTTACCCTTTCCTGACCCCAGTACGATATCAAGTTCGTACTTTGCTCCCTGCAGAACTTCCCTTAGCTGCGGCAGGCAAGTAGAAGCCGGTTTTCCATCGGTTAGCCAGCTTACCCCGTTGGCATAAATTGAAAAACATGAAAGATTAACGTCAATGCCTGCAGCTCCTATGGCGCTGGCAATCCTGCCCCAGTTAGGCGAAGCTCCGTAAAAAGCCGTCTTGCAAAGTGGCGAAACCGCTATGGCTCGTGCGGCTTTTCTGGCTTCATTGTCGCTGGCAGCTCCCCGGACCTTTACCTTAACCATTTTTGATGCCCCTTCCCCGTCAGATGCAAGCATCTCGGCAAGTGTTATGCAAACCCTTTCCAGACAGGAGTACAGTATATCATAACTTTTACTTTTCTTTTTAATCTGCCTGTTTGAAGCCTTGCAGCTGGAAAG
>PWMP01000175.1 GCA_003558145.1 Elusimicrobiota bacterium | reverse complement strand
TTTCTGGAAGCAGCTACTTTTACTGCCGCAACACGTACTCCTTCACTCATATCTGACAGGATGCTAAGAACGGCTTCTGCAGCCTCATCACTAAAAAAGTATACACGGCCAAGAGATTCTACAGCTGTCTGCCGGACCATAGGATGCGGATCTTGAGTCATTAAAGCAACTGCTTCGGTTACTGCCGGCGTAGAAAAATTTACCGAAACCGAAACAGCCTCTGTCCTTACAGCAGGTGATTCACTTTTAAAAGAACTGAGTATAATTTCAAAGCCTTCATAACTGCCTATTTCTCCGAGACTTCTCAGAGACACTCTCCTTACAGTTTCGGAAACGTCTGCGGAGGCAGCTTTTACTAAAGCCCTAACCACCTCAATGTCATCATAATTAGATAGTCTTACAGCTGCGCTTACTCTTACTCTCTCCTGTGAATCGCCAAGGTTTTTTATAAGCGTTTCGGCGGCCCGGGAAATTCCTTCTTCTCCGGCCTGACCATAAACAAACGCCGGCTCAAATAAAAAACAAAGCGCTGTCAGGGTTAAAGCCCTGCCTATGTGTTTATATTTATTCAAGACCGGCTCGGATCCTGATTCTTTTTGAAATTTTATTGGCTTTCTCTGTAATTTCCTGCGCATCGGCTCCGGCCAGTTTCCCTCCCTTTACTCTCACGCTGCCGTTTACAATAACAGTATCTGCTATGTGACAGGCTCCGGAAAAAACAAGAGCTGCGGCATAGTCACTGCCGGCGCCAGCAAAATCAAGCCGGTTTACATCAAAAACTGCAATATCTGCAGCCTTGCCTTTTTCTATGCTTCCTATATCGTTTCTGCCCAGCACCTCAGCTCCGCCCCTGGTCGCCATACGGAGAACATCTGCGGCGGACATTGAATCTACACCGGTTTTATGCCTTGCAGACATCATTGCCATTCTGAGTTCGGCGAGCATATCGGACGAGTCGTTAGAAGCTGAACCGTCTACCGCAAGTGAAACGTTAACTCCTTCATCGAGCATTTTTCTTACCGGAGCAATTCCGGATCCGAGCCGGAGATTTGATGTCGGGCAATGCGATACCCCGCTGCCTGTTTCCGCAAGCCGTTTTATCTCTCTATCATTTAGATGAACACAGTGCGCAAACCAAACATCCGGACCCGTCCAGCCGACTTTTTCCATATATTCCAACGGCCGCAGGCCGGTTTGTTCAATGCAGAACTCATCTTCATCCTTAGTCTCCGCCAGGTGAGTATGCATATAAACGCCTTTTTTTCTTGCAATATCCGCCGTATCCCGCATTGTTTTCTCAGTTACCGAAAAAGGTGAACAGGGAGCAAGTACAATTCTGCACATTGAAAACTCACCGCTGTCATTGTAACGGTCTATGATTCTTTCGGATTCTTTTAAAATTTCCTCATCAGACTGTATTACATTTTCCGGAGGAAGCCCTCCGGAAGATTCTCCCAGGGACATGCTCCCGCGGGTAGGGTGAAACCTTATCCCCATCCGGGATGCTGCTTCTATCTCTATATCAATAAGTCTGTTACCGGCGTTTTTCGGATACAGATAAAGATGATCGCTTGTTGTCGTACATCCCGTAAGAAGAAGTTCACCTACTGCGACCCTGGTACTTATATCTATTGCTTCTTCATCTATATGTTTCCATGCGTTATAAAGGTATTTAAGCCAGTCAAAAAGTTTGGCATCCTGAACCTTTGGAAGGTTTCTTGTGAGCGTCTGGTAAAAATGATGGTGAGTATTTATAAGGCCGGGGATTACTATTTTACCGCAGCCTTCAACAACTTCATCGGCGTCCGCTTCGGAAATGTCGCCGATTTTTTCAATTATATTCCCTGAAACGAGTATACTTTTATTCTTTAAAATTCTATTATCATCGTCCTGCGTGACTATTGTCCACGCATCCCTGATGAGAATTTTTTTCATAATAACCTCTCAAAACGTAAAACGTAGGGTCTGACCCCATGTAATGTACTTTGGTGCCGGGGGCGGGACTTGAACCCGCACGGCGTTAAAACGCCAGCGGATTTTAAGTCCGCTTTGTCTGCCAATTCCAACACCCCGGCCCGACTCTTGTAATATATAATAATAAATGAAATCAGCCTATAAATCAACCTTAAGTATTTGATTAAAAATACAGAAAATTAACTGTTTCTTTAGGCGTTAAATCCGGCGCTTAAAGCCTTTTTGTTTATATCCCAGAGTTTTTCCTTTCCTTCAAGCGCTTCCGGAATGGACTGAAGAATAGTTTCCGGGTCCAGTATCCCGGTCTTTTTTGCAAAAGACCCTATCATAACAATATTGGCGGCCAGGACTGTTCCGCATTCTTCGGCTATATTATTGGCGGGTATTTTTACCATTTCAAAAGAACGTTCTTCCGCAGGTGGAGAAAAAAGGCTGGAATTGACAAAAACAATACCTCCGTCCTTAACTGAAGGATAAAACTTTTCAAAAGACGGACAGTTAAGTGATATCAGTATATCCGCTTCGCTGAATACGGGAGACCCTATCGGACTGTCGGATATTATTACTTTGCAGTTTGCCGTCCCCCCCCTCATTTCAGCCCCATAAGAAGGGAAAAAAGTCACTTCTTTAGACGCTCTCATGCCGGCATAACACAGCAGGGTGCCGGCAAGCATAACTCCCTGTCCTCCGAATCCGCTTATTATTATTTCTTTCTTCAAAGCCTGTCCTTGAATACCCCGAGGGGAAATTGTTTTTTCATACTTTTATTAACCCATTCCAGCGACTGCTGCGGATTAAGGCGCCAACCAACTGGGCACATAGAAAGTATTTCAACAAGGGAAAAGCCTTTCCCTTCAATTTGGCAGTTTAGAGCTTTTTTAAGGGCTTTTTTTGACTTAATTATATTCGCAGGGCTATCTACCGAGGTTCTTTCAATGTATACAGTACCCTCAAGTTCCTTGAGAAGCTCGCATACCTTGATTGGGTAGCCGTCTTCAATATTTCGCCCGTAAGGGGTCGTGGTAGTGATCTGGTTCATTACCGTAGTCGGAGCCATTTGGCCTCCGGTCATTCCGTAGCATGCGTTATTGACAAAAACGACCGTTATATTATCTCCCCTATTGGCAGCATGCAGCATTTCGTTGCCCCCTATAGCCGCAAGATCACCGTCTCCCTGGTATGTCATGACAATCCTGTCAGGAAGAATCCGCTTAATTGCTGCCGCTACGGCGGGAGGACGGCCGTGAGCGGCCTCGGCCGTATCAAAATTCCAGTAAAAGTACCCAAACACAGCGCAGCCCACAGGAGCTATAGCTATAATTTTTTCTCTTATCTCAAGCTCGTCTATTACTTCGCACAGCAAGCGGTGAATTATACCGTGCCCGCAACCGGTGCAGTAATGGTGCCGGATTTTCATAAGGCTTTCCGGCAGTTTGAATTTTAAGCTGTCATTTTTTTGCATATTTCAAGAATTTTATCCGTTTCCGGAATTCCGCCGGCAGGACGGCCGTAGAATTCAACATGAGTATCTTTTGAAACCGCCAGGCGTACGTCTTCAACCATCTGTCCCATTGACATTTCCACAACAAGAAAATTTGCTTTTCCCGACAGTTCTTTTAGCCTTTCCGATGGGAAAGGATAGAGAGTTTTCGGTCTGAAGTAGCCCACTTTCATTCCTTTTTCTCTGGCACGGCGCGCAGCGTCATAGTTTATTCGTGCCGAGGTGCCGTAACCTACAAGTATGAGGGAAGCGTCTTCTGTGTCGCTTTCTTCCCAATCTGTTTCTTTTTTCATTGCCTCGTATCTTTCGGCAAGCCTCAAATTTAACTTCTCAAGGGCACCTTCTTTCATATAAAGCGAACGAACAACCCTTCTTTCCCTGCCGAGGCAGCCTGTCAGGTTCCAGCCGTAATCTTTTACTTTTTTATCTTTTTTCAGAGGAGTATCGTCTACCTCAGCAGGCTCTATCATCTGGCCTATAACCCCGTCAGTAAGTATAAGTACGGGACACCTGTATTTGAAAGCAAGGTCAAAGGAGTCCCTGCACATGCTGTAAGTTTCACCAACACTTGAAGGGGCAAGGGTAAGCAAACGGTAATCCCCGTGGCCTCCGCCCTTGACGGACTGGAAATAATCACCCTGCGCTCCGTCTATATTTCCCAGGCCGGGACCGCCTCTTTGAACATTAACTATAACTGCGGGAAGTTCACAGCCCGCAAGATATGAAATACCTTCCTGCATAAGCGATATTCCGGGCGACGATGATGTTGTCATAGTTCTTTTCCCGGTAAGCGCGGCCCCGAAAACCATATTTATCGCGGCAAGCTCGGATTCTGCCTGAAGAAAAACCCTGTCTTCGGCGCGCATGCGCTGCGACATATACTCGGTTATTTCGTTCTGGGGGGTTATGGGATAACCAAAATAGGCGTCAATGCCTCCCTGCAGGGCTCCTTCAACTACCGCATAATTTCCCTTAAGAAGTTTCTTGGTCATCTATTTCTACTGCAAAATCCGGACACACCGTATAGCATAATCCACACATTCTGCATTTACCTTTCCATTTTACCGGATGATAGCCGGAGGAATTGAACTTTCTCTCAAATTCCAAAGCGTTATCGGGACATACTTTTATGCAATAGCCGCAGGCCTTACAGTATTCGGCGGTGATTTTAACGTGTTTTTTTCTTTGCTGGTTCATTGTTAAATAATATCAATTTATTGTTTTATTGCAACTCTAACGATTCCACTTCCACACGGGCTTCAAACCAGAGGACTCCCACATTTTTTTTTCTTCCATACACAGGTAAATTAAAATTTCCCGGCTGTGTTTTTCAATAAATTTTTTCATTTTTAAATACGCGTCAAGGCGGAGCGCGGCCGGGTATCTTAACTTCCCGTCAAAATCTATGGAAAGTTCACCGTTTAGTATATCGCTTTTCGGGAATCTGTTCTCTATTATTTTTTTAAGCTGTCTCTTAAACCTGAACGTCCCCAGGCTTATCCACCTTATGCGCCGCTCCGGCACATAATCAAACATCATATTAACTGTCTTTTCATATTCTTTTTCCCAATCCGGATAAAGAACTATGGGATCAAAATGAAAAGCAATGTCCCACCCTGCACGGCAGCACTCCCCGGCGGCTTCAAGCCTTTCTTTAAGTCCTGCAGTATAAAATTCATTTTTCCTGACAAAATTTTCAGGGTTGAGAGACCAGGATACAACACAATCCCCGGAAGAACTGCTCTCAAGTATGTTGTTTATATTGACGCTTTTGGTTTTAAGCTCCAAAACAGAACCGCTTCCTGAAAAAAGTTTGATCAGGTCTTTGGAAAAACCGCTTATTTCATCGACAGCCAGCGAATCGGTAAACTCTCCGGTACCGTATCGCAGGCCGGGCCTGATTTTTCCTTTAAGTTCCTCTATAAAATCCTGAGGATTTGAATGAATTACAATACCGGGAGTATTGGCGTATTCCTGGAGATAGCAGTAAGTGCATTCATAAGGGCAGCCGAAACCCATATTTATTATATTATATCCGCAGTTAACCGAATTAGAAGTACAGGGGCACTTCTTTAAAAAATCATATTTTTCCCTAACTATAAATAAATTCTCCCGGCGGCGGTTATAGTCTTTAACAGAAAAGCCCTTTTCTTTTATAAAATCTTTCAGTGATTTTATTTTTATCTTTTCGGAACGAGGATATTTTTCCGCAGCCCGCCTGAAGATTTTAGATTCCTCGCCGGCTGAATCAAAAAATATCCTTTTGGGATAAAAATTTTTTTTATTTATCCGGACTCGCAGTGACGGTTCAATTTCCAGAGAAGGCAAATAGGGCTCCATATTAGCGCTGCAGGAAAGAGGAAACCTCCTTTTCAACAGGTATTCCTTTACTTTAGTAAAAGAATAAAGCTTTCTTTTTTTTAGTTCCTTCAGAATCCTTTTATAATTCTTCTTTTCCCTTGAAGCTGTCTCAAAAACAAGGCGGACAACTTCCCTTTTCTTATTTATTCCAAGCTGAGGATAAATTGATGAAACTTCTTTTTTAATTAGAGACGGTTTATTCACTTTTTAAAAATTTCAAAAGAAGCGAGGCAAGGCTCTTGCGGGCTCCTTTTATCTTTTCCCTTATTTCGGCAGGAAATTTGTCATAGTAATTGATTTTTCCGGGAACATCCGTGCAGTAAAATAAAACAGCTGCCTGAATTCCGCAATGCGAAGCTGCCGACAGAACCATTGAGGCCTCCATATCAATACAGTCTATTCCGTTTTTTTTAAGTTTTTCTTTTTCGGCTTCTTCAAGATAAAGAGAAGATACTGTAGCGCAGCGCACGCTTTCCAGTTTACCGCCGGCACATTCCATAATTTCTTTGCTAAGATTCCCTTCCGGCCGGCAAGTTTCAGTTTTTTTAAGCGACGAGCCGTTTAAAAATGACGTAAAACTCTCGAGGTTTACCGCTTCGCTCACTATTGCTTTGCCGGCAATACTCGTATTCAATCCTCCGCAGCTTCCAAAAAGTATTATTCTCCGGCAGGCGGTATTTTTGAGGTGCATCACGCAGTCTCCGGCAAGAGACCGGGTCTTAAGAAAAACCAGTGAATTTTCAGTACCGTTGCAGACATCAAAAAGAAATCCCCGTGGAAGTCTTTCCGGAACTATTTCTCTGAAAAGAGAGCTGTCGTTAGAGGGCAGTATTATTACGTTATGTTTTATTTCAGCAGGCGGGCAACCGAAAAGTTTTTTAAAAACTTCAGCCATTATGGCTTCAGCGGCGGAATAAATCTCTTAATCTTTCCTCCGAGTCCTTTGCCGTTTCAGCGAGAAATGCTTCCATTTCCTTACGCTTGTTTTCAATTTCTCTTTCAGCTTCACGTTTTTTATCTAAAACCGTGTGTCTTTCTTCCTGTATAGTATCTTCAGTTTCCCGTCTCAGGCTTACCGCCTCCTGCATTACGGAGTCACGGCGGGGAATAATTTCATCATCAATAACTTTTTGAACCTGTCTCTGAGCCTCCTGTATTTGCCTGTCCAATTCCGCCTTAAGCCGCTCTGAAAGAATCCTGTCAAGGTTTGAAGAAATACTGAAAGCCGGGTTGCTTTTTCTTCCCCTTATCCTGGCCTGAATCTCTATTACGGGGTCATCAAGACGTATATAATCAAGCCAGTCCCGGGGAAGAAGTCCCCGGCCGGCCCATACAATACGGGAGTCTATTTCATTTCCTGTAAATTCAGCCCTGAGATTGAGGCTGCCTACCGCCTGGTCAACGGCAAAATCCCTGTACTCAAATACAACCAGATCCCTGGGAATATCCTGAGTTCTGTCAAAAGTCGCATTAATTTCAAAATTTGAAGCAGCTGCCGCGCCCACGGCGGGACGGCCGTGAATCCACGGGGCGCTGGATAAATCTTCACACTTTATATACTCTCCTCCCGCGCCTGAAACCAGGGCCAGCTCGATAAGAAACGGAGAATACATTTGCTCGCGGTAAAAAGTAATGTCTTCCCCTTTAAAACGCGGCGGCTTTGAGGCTTTCTTTTTTTCTTTGCGCGGCGGGATATATTTCCTCGCGGTTTCCAGATAGCCCATAAAAGTCATAAACTTGTCAACAACAATAGGTCCGAATACGGTTTCAGCTATATCCGAAACCTCTATAGAGGGCAGCTGCATCATATCCATTACTCTGCGAAAATCCCGGCGGCGGGCCTCATCTATCTCTCCCGCATCCGCAACTATTGAGGACACACCTGACTGAAAATCAGAGGCGGCACTGTTTAGGTCATTTATAAATTTTTCACTATCCTTAATCGTAGCCTTAAGGTTGTTAATTTTATCGTGCGCGTCCGCAACGTCCTTTTCGCTTTTTATTGTTATTTTTTTGACTTCTTCCAAATCGTTTTCAAGCCGGGATGCAAGAGGTTGCGCGTCCATTTCTTTTATGGAATCTGCCTGCCCCTTTACATCTTCAAGCTTTTGCCGGGTCTGCCGCACTTTTTCAAAAGAACTGAGCTGCTCAATATTTATTTCAGGAATATCTATTCTTTCCTCGGCCCTCTTTTTAACCTGTGAAAGCCACTCTGAAAGCTGCTGTCTCCAGACCTGCGCTCTATCTTCCTTTTCTTCCTCTCTTCGGCGCGGAATAAATCCGGAAGTTTCTCTTTCAGAACCAAAAGCAAGGCCTCTTCCCGATACTTCCTCTATATTTATCTTTCTTTCCAGCAGGGGAGCCACAAGAAGTGAAAAATTCATTGATTCGACTTCCATCATGTTTTCAAATTCTTTTGTTCTGCTTGCCACGGTCAGACCTTTAAGCCTCAGAGCCAGCGGTGAGTAGCTTATTTCTACTCCTTCAAGCTCAACTTTGGCTCCCCAGACAGCCGTTCCTGTTTTTTCAACAGAAATGTGGATTATTCGCGGCGCAAAGAGATATGTTCCTCCTATAGAAAGGACAAGAAGTACCGATAGTGTTATAAAACCTTTCCACCTCATACTTTGAACTTTTTCACTTTCATATAAATTTTATAGAACCTTGAAGACTTCACTATTTTATATATTTTAAGTTTTTCCACCTTATACTTTAGACTTTTTCGGTAATACACAATAAATTTTTTCCCGAATATATATAAAGGGACCGTAAGCAGCATTGAAATAACAACAGACCCTAACACCACCGTATTGTGAAACCTCGCCAGAGCGAGCAGCGGCGTATTGTAAAAGAAGCTCCAAACACCCTCCAGCGGCGCGGACATAAGAAGATACCTTCCCAACTGATGTGAAAGCCCGTCAACAGCATATCCTATAAGTCCGAAGAGCAGAGCCGCGAACATTGCAGCGGATACATTAACTTTAAGGATAATAATCAGAATAACGATCAGAAGGTTGTGAAAGGAAAATGTGGGGGAAAGGCCAAGAAACACGCCTAAGACAAAACCGCCGGCAACCTCAGACGGGGAAACATCAGCATTTAAAGCCTTAAACAGTTTTTTCAACAGTTTCATCCAGAACATTTTTTTATACCGGAAAAGATTTTACTATTTACCTCTGATTTTTTCAAGAACTTCAGGGGGTATCCTGCACGGCTTCAGGTCTTTTGATATGCAGGCAAGGTCAGTATTGCCGGAAGCTATAAGCTTTCCGTCAGCTTTTCTCAAAACCCGGTATGTGAATATGATTCTTGCCGCCCCTATCTTATCTACCTGAGTTTCAACTGTCAGCACATCCCCGTACCGAGCCGGACTTTTATACTGTACTTCGGCTTTTGATACTATAAAAAGAACTCCCTTTTCAGCCAGTTCTTTTACCCCGGCACCTCTTTCTTCCATCCATTGGGTTCTGGCTTTTTCAAAATAAACGAGATAATTAGCGTAGTATACCACGCCGCCGCAGTCGGTATCGGAATAATATATTTTTATTTCGCAGCTCAAACTCATTTCAAACTCTTCATCAAATTCACTACACAATTTCACTTACGAAACTAATCTTGTTCCCTTACTTAGTTTCATTCTTTTTTTCGTCTTGAAATCATTTATATTATAACAACTTTGATAAAAATTTCTATCTTGCTGCTAACATTCAATTATCTCTGCTGTTGATTTTTTGTTTTGTCTGTGCTATTTTATTGCTATGTTTAAAGCAGAAGAATTTTTCAGTAAAGACAACCCGCTGCTGCTGGGTATAATGAGCTCTTCCGAATATGTATGGGACGGACTTAAAAATATTCGTCCATACATAGAAAAAACAATAGTTCCGAATATCTCAAACCTGCGGCTCAAGGGGCCCCTGGTTGAAGAGACGGTAATCCTTGAAAACGGGGCCAGGGTTTACGCCGGAGCGTACATTAACGGGGTTAACATAGAAATACAGGCAGAAGCCGTGGTAGAACCGGGAGCATATATAGGCGACTGGAGTATAATCGGACCGCATACAGTGGTAAGGCACGGCGCTTATGTCCGCGGAGATCTTCTCAGCGGCCCGGATTGCGTAATAGGACACTGCACTGAGATTAAAAACTCCTGCCTGCTCGGAAATTCAAAGGCGGGACACTTCGCATATATCGGGAACAGTATACTGGGGGAAGTGAACCTGGGGGCAGGAACAAAACTTGCAAACCTAAAGCTCTCCGGTTCGGAGATAAAAGTAAAAGCCCCGGACAAGTCCTATACAACAGGCCTTAGAAAGTTTGGAGCTATCCTTGCCGACGGTTCTCAGACGGGATGCAACAGCGTCACATCCCCGGGCACCGTATTTTCTAAGGATGTTTTTCTGTACCCCAACGCAACAGCCCGGGGTTATTATCCCGAAGGAACTATTATTAAACTCAGGCAGGAATTAAAGCAGGAGAATAAAGACTAATATGGCAAAACTTTTCGGAACCGACGGTATAAGGGGCGTAGCCAACAAAAATCCGATGAATTCGGGTACTGCCGTAAAGGTTGGACAGGCCCTCACGCATGTTCTTAAAAAACGGCAGCATCACAGGCCGCGAATTATAGTAGGCAAAGATACCCGGCTGTCCGGCTATATGCTGGAAAGCGCACTTGCTGCCGGCATATGCTCAATGGGAGGAGATGTCGTTCTGGTAGTACCCATGCCCACACCCGGAATAGCATTTATTACTACCAATATGAATGCCGACGCCGGCATAGTTATTTCTGCATCCCATAACCCTTACCGGGACAACGGAATAAAAATATTCTCAAACTCCGGAATGAAGCTTAATGACAACCAGGAGGAAGAAATAGAAAAACTGATATTTTCACAAAAACTGCATTCCCTGATGCCTGACGCTTCTGAAATAGGCAGGGCTTACCGCGCCGATGACGCCCTGGGAAGATATATTGTTTTTCTTAAGCATACTTTTCCAAGGGAGATATCCCTTGAAGGAATGAAAGTCATCCTTGACTGCGCCAACGGCGCAACTTACAAGGTTGCCCCGACTCTTTTCAAGGAAATGAGAGCGGAAACAATTTCACTGAATATAGAACCTGACGGAATAAACATAAACAAAGCCGGCGGCTCTCTGCACCCCGAGGCCCTCGCAAAAAAAGTCGCATCTGAACGAGCCGACATAGGCCTTGCTTTTGACGGAGACGGCGACAGGCTGATTGCAGTAGCCGAGAACGGGCACATAATTACAGGCGACCGTATTATTGCAATATGCGCAAGACATTACAAAGAAGAGCGTATGCTCTTAAACGACACTGTAGTCACTACGGTAATGAGCAACATAGGATTAAGCAAATCCCTTGAGAAGATGAAAATCAGGCGCATTGAATCTCCCGTGGGAGACAGGTTTGTACTTGAAAAAATGATTGAAGAAGGCGCCGTTCTCGGAGGAGAGGATTCAGGCCACATAATATTCCTTAACCACCATACGGCCGGGGACGGCATTTTAACTGCCCTTCAGCTTCTGGCAGTAATAAAAAAGACCGGTAAAAAACTTTCAGAGCTGGCATCGGTTATGAAAGTATATCCTCAGATCCTTAAAAATCTTCAGCTGAAAAAAAGAAAAAAACTCAAGTCTTTTCCGGAGTTTCAAAAAGTCGTTCAAAGAGCTGAAAAAACGCTGGGAGCATCCGGAAGGGTTCTGATAAGATATTCCGGCACCCAGCCGCTGCTGCGGATCATGGCTGAAGGTCCCAGCCGCGAAAAAACCAAAAAGGCGGTAGATATGATATATAAGGCTGCCGGAAAGATTTTAAAATAATGTGCGGAATAGCCGGATATGTAGGTAAAAAGCAGGCAGCAGCCATACTTATAGATTCTCTTAAGCGCCTGGAATACCGCGGTTATGATTCTGCAGGTATCGCCATAGCCGGTGATAACGGAAAAATTACAAGAAAACGCTGTAAAGGCAAAATAAGCAATCTTGAAAAACTTATCAGGGGTAAAAATCTTAAAGGTACCACCGCTGTAGGACACACACGATGGGCTACTCACGGTTGCCCTTCCGATGAAAACGCTCATCCCCACGCAGATTGCAGCGGACGCACCGTAATTGTCCACAACGGCATAATTGAGAATCATGCTTCTTTGCGCTCTGCTCTATCGGCAGCCGGACATAAATTTAATTCCGAAACAGATACAGAAGTTATAGCCCACCTGCTTGAAGACGTATTAAAATCAGAAAAAGATTTCCTGAAAGCCGTAACTTCCGCTGCTTCAAAACTTGAAGGTTCTTATGCCCTGGGAATAATAAATTCTGATAACCCGGGAGAACTAATAGCCGTAAGAAAAGACTCTCCCCTGGTAATAGGATTATCCGCCGACGGTAATTTTATTGCTTCTGATGTCCCAGCCGTACTGCCCTATACAAAGGAAGTGATTTATCTTGAAGACGGACAGTCTGCCCGTATAAAAAAAGATTCGGTAGAAGTTTTTGACAGCAGCCTTAAAAAGATTAAAAAGAAAATTTCAAAAATCACATGGGACCCGGTGACAGCCGAAAAACAGGGATACAGGCATTTTATGCTCAAGGAAATACACGAACAGCAGCGGGCGGTTCAGGAAACGCTTCTGGGACGTATCAACCGTGGTGACTCATCTGTATCGTTTGAAGATTTTAATTTAACTGCGAAAGATTTTAAAAAATACAAAAAAATATTTATGACTGCCTGCGGTACTGCCTATCATGCATGCCTCGTCGGAAAATTTCTACTTGAAGACGGGCTTAAAATACCTTGCGAAGTCGATATCGCATCCGAATTCAGATACCGTAATCCCCCTATAGACGATACTACTCTTGTCATCACTGTTTCTCAGTCAGGAGAAACCGCAGACACCCTTGCGGCAATGCGTGAAGCCGCATCAAAAGGAGCCTATACCCTCACTATATGCAATGTGCTCGGCTCTACGATGACCAGGGAAGCGGACGGAGTTATATATACCCATGCAGGCCCCGAAATAGGCGTAGCATCCACAAAGGCTTTTACATGCCAGCTTGCCGCATTGTACCTGCTGACAGTTTATTTTGGACGCCTGCGGGGCTCAATGCCGGTAAAGCAGGCTCGTGAAATGACCGAAGGACTTCTGAAGCTTCCCTTAAAAATAAAAAAATTCCTTGACGAGCAGGAACAAGCCACTGAAAAAATTTCACATAATTATTTCAAGAAAAACGATTTTCTTTATATAGGCAGGCACGTTAACTATCCGCTGGCGCTGGAAGGGGCGCTTAAACTTAAGGAAACTTCCTACATACACGCCGAGGGCTACCCGTCCGGTGAAATGAAGCACGGCCCTATAGCCCTGGTTGATGAAGAAATGCCCATAGTTGCCATAGTAAACAAAAGTTTTGTTTATGAAAAAATGCTTTCCAATATACAGGAAATCAAGGCAAGGGGTGGTAAAATAATTGCAATTGCAACGGAAGGCGATACCGAAACAGCAAAAATTGCCGACGATGTTATCTATATTCCCGAAGTTCCGGAAATACTTTCACCTATTCTAACTTCAATACCCGTACAGCTTCTGGCTTACTATATATCTCTTTTAAGGGGATGTGATATTGATCAGCCTAGAAATCTTGCCAAAAGCGTCACGGTAGAATAAAAAAAGCCTTACGAAAATTATTTTTTTTCATTAAGTATTTCGCGCAGTTTTTTATTAACCATTGAAGGGTTGGCCTGGCCGCGGGATTCCTTCATAACAAACCCTACCAGCGGGCCTATTGTTCCTTCTTTACCGCTTAAATACTTATCTGTAAGAGCTGGATTTTCTTCTATTGCCTTACGGCAAAGTCTTTCTATCTTGTCTTCTCCGCTTATCTGGCTTAATCCTTTTTCTTCAACAATCTCAGCCGGACTCCTTTTTTCAGTCCATATAATTTCAAAAATATCTTTCGCCATTTTGCCGGATATTTTTCCGTTTTGTATTAGGTTCACCAATTCCGCCAGGAAAGAAGGCCCCATCTCAAGACTTTTAAAATCCAGGCCGGCGGCATTCATTTTTCCTTTGAGTTCAGTACTTATCCAGGAAGAAAGCTTTTTAATACCTTCTTTTTTATCCTCCAGTTTTTCATAAGCAGACTCAAAAAAATCAGCTCCATCTCTTTCCTGGCAAAGAACTGAAGCATCGTACTCCTCAAGGCCCATTTCTTTTATGTATCTTTCCATTTTAGCTGCCGGAAGTTCCGGCAGGGATTCCCTTATATCTTCTACAAAGGCTTCCGCAACAATCAGAGGCGGAAGGTCGGGATCAGGAAAATACCTGTAGTCATGAGCTTCTTCTTTAGTCCGCATTCCTGCGGTTTTGTTTTTATCCTCATCCCAGAGACGGGTTTCCTGAACTATATTTTTCCCTTCAAGAAGCAGGCTCTCCTGGCGGCGGGCCTCGTACGCAAGAGCATTTTCTACAGCCTTGAAGGAATTCATGTTTTTAACTTCAGTCTTAACGCCAAGACGGCTGCTTTCCTTAAGATTGAGGCTGAGATTGGCATCGCACCTCATCGAACCTTTTTCCATATCGCAATCGCTCACTGATGCGTATATCAGTATCTGCCTGAGTTTTTTTAGATATTCTGCAGCCTGAGGCGGAGAAGTTATTTCGGGAGCCGATACAATTTCAATAAGCGGGGCTCCGCCGCGGTTATAATCAACAAGGGTTTCTTTTTCGCGGTGAACAAGCTTTCCCGCATCCTCTTCCATATGAACCCTGTCTATTTTTATTTTAACCCCCCCTGCCTTAATATATCCGTTTTCGGCAAGAGGAAGTTTATACTGGGATATCTGGTAATTCTTTGGCAGGTCAGGATAAAAATATTGTTTTCGTTCAAAGATAGAATACTCATTAATATTGCAGTTAAGAGCCAAAGCCGCGCTAACTGCCTGACGAACTGATTCTCTGCCGGCGACCGGAAGAGTTCCCGGCTGGCCCGTACAAACGGGGCATATCAGAGTGTTCGGATCTGAACCATATAGGTTGGGACAGCGGCAGAAAAGTTTAGTACGGGTTTTCAGGTGAACGTGAACTTCCAGTCCTATGGTTATTTTATATTTACTGTTTTTCACTGCTGCTTAATTCCTTTTCAAGTGCATGTGCCGTCCTGAAAATAAGTTTCTCGCTTAAGTAGTTTCCCATAAACTGGGCTCCTACGGGGAGATTTTTGCTGTCGCGTCCTACGGGTAGATTCAGTGCGGGGATTCCCGCCAGATTTGCCGAAATAGTAAATACATCGGAAAGATACATTTTAAGAATATCGCCTGTTTTCTCTCCCAGCTTAAATGCAGTTGTAGGGGAAGTGGGAGCAAAAATGAGGTCAACATCCTTAAAAACTTCCATAAACTCATTTTTTATAAGGGTCCGCGCCTTTTGAGCTTTGATGTAGTAATCTTCGTAGTAACCCGAAGAAAGAACATAAGTTCCGAGCATTATTCTTCTCTTTACCTCTATTCCGAAAGCTTCTGTGCGCGAAGCTGTAACATCTGAAATAAAATCTTTGCCCGAATCAGCTGACAACCCGTATCTGATGCCGTCCAGCCTCGCAAGGTTGGCCGAAGCTTCGGCCGGGGCTATAATATAATAAACGCTAACGGCGTATTTTGTAAGAGGCAGAGACACTTCCTTTATTTTGGCACCCATTTTCTCAAGAAGTTCCGACGCGGCCAACACGCTATCCCTTACCGGAGGGTCCGTACCGTCCTGCATATATTCAGCAGGAATTCCTATTTTTACTCCCTGTATGGAATCGTTTATGGTTTCTGCATATCCTGGAACTTCCTTTTTTATTGATGTGGAATCACGGCGGTCATATCCCGCTATAATTTCAAGAATAATTGCCGCATCCAAAACGGTTGAAGCTATCGGCCCAACCTGGTCAAGTGAAGAAGAAAAAGGAGAAATACCGTATCTTGAAACAATTCCGTAAGTAGGTTTCATTCCCACTATTCCGCAGAAAGCAGCCGGCTGCCTTATTGAGCCTCCCGTGTCAGAACCCAGTGCTGCCGGAACGTGGTCTGCCGACACGCAGGCGGCAGAACCCGATGAAGAACCGCCGGGAGATCTTGCCGTATCAATAGGATTACGCGTTGCGCCAAAAGCCGAAGTTTCTCCCGAAGACCCCATCGCAAACTCGTCCATGTTCGTTTTTCCTATAATAATTGCGCCGGCAGCCTGCATCTTTTCAACTGCAGTTGCCGTATAGGGTGAGATATATTCGTTAAGCATCCGGGACGCATTGGTAGTTTTCATTCCCCTGACAAGCATATTATCCTTGACGGCAACCGGAATTCCGCACAGTCTTCCGGGATCTTCTCCTTTTTTTATTTTTTCATCTATTTCGGACGCTTTTTCTAGCGCTTCTTTCCCGTAAATATTTATCCAGCAGTTCAAATTACTGTCTTTTGACACTTTTTCGAGTGACTCTTTCACTACAGATGAAGCGTTTTTGCTTCCGGAAAGGATGGCTTTGCGTAAAGATATTATACGGGACATTAAAGTACTTTCTTTACTTTAAAAAAACCTTCTGAAAAAGAAGGAGAATTTGAGGTGAGTGTTTCTATATCAGGAAATATTTCTTCCTTGTCGGGCTGCAGAATCATCTCCTTTAAAAAAACCGCTTCTCCCTGTCCGGCGCCCGAAGTATCAAGAGAATTAAGATTATCTATATAATCAATAATCTTTTTCATCTGGGAAGGAATCTCTTTTTTTTCATCATCCGCGAGTTCAATCCGGGCAAGATTCATTATTTTTTCTATTGTGTTTTTATCCATATTTTTTCTCCGGATACGTCAGATCAAAATAAAGAGTAATAAAGAGCCCCCCATCATTGTTAAACCTATCAGCGACGTTGTTTTTTTTTCACCGTAAAACCAGGCGGCAGCGCGACCGGCCGCTGACGGAAAAATTATCATACAAAGCCCGGCCAGCATCATGTAAATACCGCTCACTGCTACTATCCAGTGAACAAGGGGCTCCGAAATAAGCACCCGCGTAAGATATATAAGAACTGCTCCTGCTGCTGCCGTTATAGCGCCTATCCGCCCTTTTACTGCTTTAGAGGACTTATTGAAATCTTCCGTTGAAGTTTTCATAAGATAAGGGAAAAAAAGAGCTATAATCCCCTCCAGGAAAATCAGGGCACATATTATCTTTGCTGCTGTTGTCATTTATTAGATCCTTTTTTCTTTTTCCAGAAATCCTTTACTTTTTTCAAATTGGTTCCGTCCGGGCATTCTTCAATAAGTTCTCTCACTGTCATCTGCATTGCCGGATGTTCAAAATCCGGAATTATGCATTCCAGAGGTTTAAGTACAAACATCCTGTTCTGCATATCCATATGAGGAACTGTAAATGGTTCTTCTGTTATTATTTCACTTCCTATGAATATAATATCTATATCTATTACCCTGGGGCCCTTATCTATTTTGCTTTTTTTCCTTCCGGCCTTTTTTTCGACAGAGCGGGTTATTTTGTGCAGTTCAAGCGCAGGAAGGCTGCTTTCAAAACTTACGCAGCAATTATAAAAAACATCTTGCTCGCGGTAATACATCGGGGGGCACTCAAAAACAGGGCTTTTTTTAAACCGGGAATGCAGGTCTTTTTCAAGAATACTTACCGCTTTTTTAATATTTGCTTCCCTGTCTCCCACATTTGATCCGATACTGAGAGCTATTATTCTTTTTGCGCTCATTCTTTTATACCTCCGTACCTATTGTATTACTTCCAATCTATTTTTTTAAGCCTTTCCGCTGCTTCCTTTATTCTGCCCTCTTTCCGCGTAGCCGCAAATCGTACAAAACCCTCTCCGGAAGGACCGAATCCGCTACCGGGCGTACATACTATGGCTGCCTCGGATATAATCTTTTTTACAGCTTCTGCTGAAGTTATATCAACCGGGGGTTTTGCCCATACATAAAAAGTAGCCGCCGGTTCGGCAAGACGCCATGAATCTTCTTTAAGAGCTTTGCTCATAATTTTTAGCCGGCCGCCGTAAACCCGTCTTGTTTCTTCCGAAAGCTCGCTATAATTTTCAAGCGCGCAGGCAGCCGCGTCCTGAACCGCCCCGAAAACTCCGGAATCTATATTGTCTTTAACGGAAGCCAGGCCCTTTATTATATCAGCATTACCGCAGGCCCAACCCGTTCTCCAGCCGGTCATAGAAAAAGTCTTTGAAAGGGAATGAAATTCTATGCCTACATCCATAGCCCCCTTGAACTGAAGAAAACTGGGTGGTTTTTCTGAATAGTAAAGTTCACTATAGGCAGCGTCCGAAGCCACTATTATAGAATGTTTTTTTGCTATGTGAACAGTCTTTTCATAAAACTCTTCCGTTGCAGTCGCGCCGGTTGGGTTGTTTGGATAATTAATGAAAAGTATCTTTGCTTTATCAAGCACAGATAAAGGAATACTGTCATAATCCGGAAGGAATCCGTTTTCCTCCGTTAAAGGCATGAAATAGGGGCTGCCGCCGGCAAAAACAGTCGCTGAATTATAAACCGGATATGCCGGTTCGGGAACCAGAACGGTATCGGAAGGATTCACAAATGCAAGAGGCAGATGAGCTATTCCCTCTTTAGAGCCTATAAGCGTGTGTATCTGGTCGTCACAGCTGAAGGAAAGAGAAAATCTTTCCTGCATAAAATTTTTAATTGCTTTTCTGAAATTTTCTTTTCCTTTTCCGAATG
>PWMP01000192.1 GCA_003558145.1 Elusimicrobiota bacterium | reverse complement strand
GGCTTGTTTCGGCTCCTTGAGCGCGACTGATTAAGTCTCTTACTAAAGCAGGCCGGCGACTTCGGAAGCAGTGATTTGCCCGGCATCGCTAACTATTCTATCGGCCGCCTCAAGCCTGGCCGGGTTTGAATAGCGGTCCACCCCTATAACGTACATTCCTGCGTTCTTTGCGGATGCGACACCCAGGGACGCGTCCTCAAAGACAACACATTTTTCCGGACTGGCTTTCAGCTCTTTTGCGGCGGTAAGAAAAATTTCCGGATCAGGCTTGCCTTTGAGCTCTCTGCTGCCGCCTACTACAGTGTCAAGAATGTCGTAAATTCCGATGTTTTTAAGTATGTGCGTACAGTTTTTGCTTGAAGATATTACAGCGAGGGAAAGCCCGGTGTCTTTTAAATCCTTTATAAGTTTTATAGTTGAATCGTATACCGGTATTTTGCCTCGGTCAAGTTCACTGCGGAAGTATTTTTGTTTTAGGCCAGCCGCCTTCTCAAGTTCTTTATCATCCAATTCAGTAAGCACGGCCCGGGCTCCGTCCATACGGGGTATTCCGTCAACTTTTTTCTTGTAATCTTCAAAAGTAAATGATTTTCCATATTCGGAAAACATTTTTTTCCAGGCTGCAAAATGAAGAGGCACAGTATCAACGACTATGCCGTCAAGATCAAAAATAGCTCCTTCTGTCATACTTAATATCTCCTTTGGAATTTATCTTAGCATTTGTGATTTTAAATTAAGGCGTTGCCGATGTCAACCTCAGATGAACTGGTATTTTTCTTAAAATAACATATAATTGTTTACGCCCGCACGGATTCGTCGGGGCAGAAAGGCAGGAAAGGTACAAAAATGAACAGTGATTTTATAAAAAAATATACATTTTCAGATCCGGCTTTCCGGATGGAAGAAACTAAAGCTGACAGGGAAAATCAAAACGTAACAGAGACTAAATTTACCCTTGGTAACGGTTTTGTAGGTTCCAGGGGAATATATGAAGAGAATCCCTCCGGGTGCCGTCCGGGCACGTTTATCCCCGGCATATTTGACAAGTCGGGAGCCCAGGTAGATGAACTGGTTAATCTTCCCAATCCTGTTAATTTCATTATTGCCGTAGACGGAGAAAAGTTTGACATGCTTGCAATGAAAGTGCTCACGCACCGCAGAATCCTTGATATGAAAAAGGCAGTCATAGCAAGGGAAACAAAATTTGAAGACGCAAAAGGCAGAATATTTGTTTATCGTTCGCTAAGATTTTTCAGTATGGATAATCCGCATATCGGAGCAATGAGGATTTCGCTGAAACTTCTTAAAGGTAGCGCTTCCCTTACCGCGGTGGACAGCATAGATGATTCGGTATATAACTCCGGAGGTCTTATGATGTCAAAGAAGAGACATTTCAATACCATAAAAGCCGACAAAGAAGAAGCTGCCGACTATATATCTTACATGACAAATTCTTACCGCCATATAATATCAGTTGCGGACAGCCTTGAGGTTGAGTCCGGTAAAAACAAAGAATTTCTTACCGGAAGAATTCATGATTTTGACCTTAAAACAAAGCAGCAGATAACCTTTTCAAAAATATTCTGCATAAAAACTTCACTTGATTATGACAGCAGGTCCCTGAAGAGAGAAACAATGAGAGATCTCAATGCTGCGGTAGAAGATGGTTTTGATGAGCTTTTTAAAGCTCATCAAAAAGCCATGAAGCAGAAATGGGAAACCGCCGATATTATAATAGAAGGAGACAAAGAATCCCAGCTTGCTGTAAGGTTCTGCATATATCATCTGATAATATCTGCAGGAGAAGAGTACGGACGGTTCAGTATAGGCGCAAAAACGCTCAGCGGGGAAGGATATAAAGGCCATGTATTCTGGGACACCGAAATATATATTCTACCGTTTTTCATCCATGTTTTTCCCAAGTTAGCAAAACAGCTTTTAATGCTCCGTTATAACACTCTTAACGCAGCAAGAGGGATAGCCGCTTCAAAAGGATATGATGGAGCGATGTATCCCTGGGAGTCTACGCCTGACGGACAGGAACAGACTCCGCGCTATGCAAAAGATATTGATGGTTCAATAGTTGAGGTGCATACCCAGGATTTTGAACATCATATTACCGCGGATGTGGCCTTCGGAATAAGTGAATACTGCCGTTTAACCGGTGACAGGGAGTTTTTACTGAACTGCGGGTCGGAGATAATCATTGAGACTGCCAGATTCTGGGCCAGCAGGGTAAAGAAAAAGGAAGGTGCTTATCACATAAACGGTGTTATAGGCCCGGATGAATTTCATGTTAATGTTGATGACAATGCTTTTACCAACTATATGGCCATATGGAATTTAAACAGGGCCGCTTCCTTATGCGGTGAGCTCAAAGGCGACCCCTGTTTTCAAAACCTGAAACGCCGCATAAAACTAAAATCGGAAGAAATATCAAACTGGCAACGTATAGCTTCTTTAATTGTATTTCCCCGTTCGGAAAAATACGGCATAATAACCCAGTTCAAAAACTATCTGAGAAAAAAAGATATAAAGATTAAGTCTTACGACAAGTATTTTTTGCCGGAAGCTCCCAAATATACAGAGCTTGAAGGGCTGGAGAAAACCAGGTTTTTAAAACAGGCTGACGTTGTACTTCTTTTCTGCCTTTTCCCCGACTATTTTTCAGAAGGGGAAAAGAAAAGAAATTATGACTTTTATATGAAAAGAACCCTGCATAAATCCTCACTTTCCTTCTCCGCTCACTCTCTTGCCGCGGCAAAAATGGGTGATATGTTCAGGGCTTTCAAATTTTTCTGGGTTGCTGCAAACCTTGATATATTGGATATTGCCGGAAATACCGTGGACGGTATTCACGCCGCGAACCTCGGCGGAGTTTGGCAGGCCCTTGTCGGCGGGTTTGGCGGTGTGCGTGTGAGTCCGGAAGGATTGTCTGTGTCTCCGCGGCTTCCGGGAAATTTTTCAAAACTGGCTTTCAACTTTTTTTATTATTCTGACAGATATGAAATTGAAATTTCAGACCGGGCCGTTCGCGTGAAAGTTGTCCCGGTTAAAAATAAGAATAGCAAAACAATCAAAAGGGTTATAGAAGTTTTTGGAAAGCAGTATGATCTTCTGCCTTTCAAGTACAGGGTCTTTAAGGCCCGGGAGGAAAGAGAAATGATCACAGCAAAAGATATTATGAAAAAGAAAAATATGCTAACTGTGGATGAAAACATGCCTGTTGCTCAGATAGGAAGGGTAATGGTAGAAAAGAAGGCCTCCAGCGTTCCTGTGGTTGATAAGCATAATAATCTTATGGGTATAGTATCCGAAGTAAATATAATCGAAGCCACAACCGATGAAAATTTTTCCAAACTTAAAGCCGGAGATATTATGAATAAAAAAGTGGTTGCAGTAAAACTTTCCGACCCTCTTGAAGAAATAACAAAAACTTTCACAAAATTCCCCTATAGACGTTTACCCGTACTTGACGGTAAAAAAGTGGCAGGCGTAATAACCAGGAGAGACATAATAGCTGATTTTCTCGGCGGTTTTTATTGATTGCCTGACAAATCTTTTTTGTAGCAAATCTTAAATTACCCGGCTTTCTCCTCTCTTTCCTCCAAATAAGTTGACAAAATTATTTTAATAATTAAAATTTTTAATAATGAAAACATATAAAACCGAAAAATTTCTTGATAAAACTTTCGTTGCTGTGCCGCGTATGAAAAAAGCACTGGCTCTCAAGGTTTCAAATGAAATACTTGAGCAAAATCTGACCCTGGCCCATATTCTTATACTGAGGGAAGTGATACAGCGGCAGTCTCCCAGTATGAAAGAGCTTGTGAAGCAGCTTGGTATATCCAACGCTATGATGACTCATTTTACGGACCAGTTGGAAAGAAAAAAATTTGTAAAGAGAAAAAGGTCAGAAAAGGACAGGAGGGTAGTTCACATTGTTTTGACAAAAAAAGGAAAAGACATGTGTGAAAAAATAAGAAAAGCTCACAGGCAGAGCTTAACTAAATTCCTGGAAAAATTCAGTGACAGGGATCGCGCCGGATTCATAACAGCTTTTGATGAGCTCTACAGACTTATTATTAAATACGGAGAAAGCTCCGATGAATAAAAGAATCGTATTCCTATTACTCTTGTTTTTGGCAGTTCCTCTTTATGCTTATGAAAAACCTGAAATAAGTATGACTCTCCAGGAATGCATTGAGACGGCAAAAGAAAATAACAGGGACATACTTGCGGCCAAAGAAAAAATAATAGAATCCAGAAAAGGATTGCTTGATGCCGCCGGAAACTTTTTTCCTTCTTTAACTGTCGGCGGCACCTATACGCGTCTGGATGAAGAGCCTGTCCCCATGTTTCCCGTACCGGATGCCTATACCAGTGCCGATCGCTACGATATAACAGCAGGAGTTCAGATGCCGCTTTTTACGGGATTCAGAAATACAGCCCTTTACCGCAGCGCTTCGCTTGATGTAAGGATACAGGAAGAAAATTACCGCATGCAGCTGAATAAAATTGAATTTGAAATAACACAGGCTTTCTACGGCGCTCTTCTTGCAGACAAACTTGTCAATTTAAATAAGGAGTCCGAAAGGCGCCTTGAAAAATATCTTCAGCAGACAAGAACACTTTATGAAAACGGCCTCGTCTCGCGGCTGGATCTTCTCCGCTCTGAAGTTCAGCTTTCTAACATAAAGCCCCGTATTATAGAGTCCAGAAATAATCTTCGTATGGCCAGGGCTTCCCTTGCCCTGCTTATGGGAAGGGATGATTACCTTATAGTTCCGGAAGGGGAACTTTCTATAAAATACAAAGATCATCGTCTGGAAGAATACATAGAAAAAATGCTTGTAAACCGTCCCGAATTAAAGATACTTGATTTGCAGGAAACTGCGTCCGCACAGACTATCAGGATTGCGCGCAGCGCTGCTTTTCCCCAGGTGACAGCCGCCTACAACCGCAGGATGGACCACCCTGATGGATTCCGGGATTCCTGGGGTGACAGTTGGAACTTTATGATAAACGTTTCACTGCCGATATTCAGAGGTTTTTCAACTTATTCGGAAACGGCTCGTGCGCGATCC
>PWMP01000202.1 GCA_003558145.1 Elusimicrobiota bacterium | reverse complement strand
CTTATCATCTCCTGAAGGAGGAGTAAAATCTCTGCCTATGACAAAGAAACGCGTTATATTCTTGGCGGCGTCTTCAATATTTTTTTCAAGTACCTCAAGTCCGTAAACATCTTTTGCCGCTAATGACGCAATAGCTGCCGTGTTCTTTTCTGAAGCAGCTTTTTTGGCGGCTTCGGCAGTAGAAGAAACTTCAATATAAGAAGCGTTGGGAAGATTTTCTTCAAGCCACATACTGCACTGAGAGAGCGCCTGGTCCTTGGAATAAACCTTTTTTATTTCTTTCAAACCCTTTTCCTTAGATAGTAAGTTGTGAGATATTTTCATAAGCATTTCCGCGCATATTTTACAATCGGAATCAAAAAACATATCAAGAGTATGAGATACTATTCCTTCGCTTGAATTTTCGACAGGCACTACGCCGTAGTCGGCTCTTGTGTTTGCCACTTCTCTGAAAACCCCCCTTATGGTAGAAGCGGGAACATAGCTGCAGTAGTCAGAGAACTGCTGTACGGCAGCCTGATGTGTAAAAGTGGCCTCAGGGCCGAGGAAACTTATTTTCAGTTCCTTTTGCAGGGCGCGGCTGGCAGCCATTATTTCACTGAAAATTTTTATCTTTGCGCGTGCCGGAAGTCCATTTTCGGTATCTGCCGCCGATACTATCTTATCTATAATCTTTTTTTCCCTCCCAGGCGCAAAAATAGGTTCGCCGGAATCTTTTTTTAACTTGCCTATTTCCCTCACCAGATCCGCCCGGATATCGAGCAGATCAGCCAGTTTAATATCTAGGTCATCAATTTTTTTGCGTATTTCTTTCATCTTTTTCAGCAACCTCCGCATGACTTTCTTCTTCTTGCCGGTCAGCTGCCAGCTCTTCAACTTCTTCTTCTATACCAAGTTCTTCAAGGGGTGGAATATCAGAAAGGGACTGGAGGCCGAAATATTCCAGGAACTCTTCACTTGTCCTGTAAAGAATAGGCCTGCCCAGAGCTTCTTTTCTCCCTGCCAGTTTAACAAGGCGTTTTTCCAGAAGCCCCCTTACAACACCGGAAGAGGAAACACCTCTTATCTGTTCTATATCTTGCATTGTTACCGGCTGCCTGTAGGCAATAATAGCAAGAGTTTCAAGAGCAGCCGTTGACAAATTATACGTTAAGCGCCCTTCAAAGAGTTTTTTTACGTATGGTCCGTATTTCTGACGTGAAGCTATTCTCACCCCTCCGGCAACTTCCTGTATAAAAACAGGACGGTTTCCGGAAGAATACTCAAGGCTTATCTCCTGCAGGGTCTCTTCAATCTCGTTTATTGATGCTTCGGCAATTTTGGCCAGCTTATCCGGCTTTAACGGCTTTGAAGAAACAAAAAGAAGGCATTCAACGATATTTTTAATTTCTGATTTTTCCACTTATCTTTTCTCTATATATATATTTCCAAATCTACGTTTCTGAACAGCCCTGATCTGGGAGGATTTTACAAGCTCAAGTACACCCAGCAGCAGAGCTATAAGCTCCATTACCGAAGGTCTTTCCCCGGTCAGGTCCTGAATCTTTATACTTTTTTCTTTTTCAACGGCAGAAAGGATATCTCTGATTTTTTCGGCCACGGATATTTCTTCGGATATAATATCCTTAACTTCCTTTGTTGCCCTGTCAATAAGCTTTTGAAAGGCGTCTACAAGATCAAATAATGTAGCTTCAACCTCGTGTCCAAACTCGTTTACCGGATACTGGTTGAGGCCTACTATGCCGTCAAATTGTTCCTCCCGAGAGCGAAAGAATTCCGTGGATTGCTTAAATTTTCTGTATTCGCTAAGCCGTTCAATAAGGCGCCTTTTCATTTCTTCTGCGGATTCTTCTCCGTCCTCCTCCGTCGCCTCGACTGGAAGAAGCATTTTTGACTTCATTCTCATAAGGTAAGAAGCCATTTCAAGAAATTCCCCGGCACGGTCTATATCAAGATGATGTATTAGATCTATGTATCTAAGATATTCCTCGGTAATTTCAGCAATTGGAATATCGTATATATCAAGGTTCTTTTTCCTGATTAAATGCAGAAGAAGGTCCAGGGGGCCTTCAAAAGTCTCAAGTTCTACACGCCACCCTTCAAAAATTTCATTTCGGGAAGAATTGTCATTTTTTGGTTGCAGTTCAGCCATATCCCATTTCTTTTTTAAAGGCTGCCAAATTACTGGAAGCCTGATCTGAAGCCCGCCGGTTTCCATCTTCAAGTATTTTATTAACTTTTTCCGGATTTTTCTTTAAATCCTTGTACTTATCCCTGATAGGAGTAATTAATCCGGAAAGTTTTTCATGCAGCATTTTCTTGCATTCCACACAGCCCATTTTGCCTTCTCTGCATTTTTTTTCGATTTCAGCCTTCTTTTCTTCGGAAAATATACACTGATAGCTGAATACGGTACATACTTCCGGATGGCCTTCGTCAGTGGGATGAATACGCGCGGGGTCGGTAACCATTGAGTTTATTTTTTTCTTAATGTCTTTTTCTTCTTATGTCAGGTATATAGTATTGCCGTAGCTTTTTGACATTTTACGGCCATCCGTTCCGGAAAGCTTATCGACCTTATTTAAAATTTCATTCGGTTCAACCATAATGTCAGTTTCGTAGAGATTATTAAACCTTCTGACCAGTTCCCTCGTAAATTCAAGGTGGGGAAGCTGGTCAACTCCAACTGGTACAAAATTAGCCCTGTAGAGGGCAATATCAGCCGCCTGCAGCGCGGGGTAGCCGAGGAAGGAATAATTTCTAATATCCTCGCTTTCCTTCATATTTTCAAGAGCTTCTTTGTATGTCGGGCATCTCTGCAGCCATCCGAGCGGTGTAATTGTTGAGAGAATAAAAAAGAGCTCGAGATGTTCTTCTATATCGGACTGGCGGAACATTACGCATCGTTTGGGGTCAAGGCCCACAGCCAGCCATACGCACATCATGTCTAAACCGAAATCCCATACGTCGCTCGGATTTTTGTAATCGCTCATAAGAGCGTGCCAGTCTGCTATCTCAAAAAAGCATTCGTATTCGTCCTGAAGCCTGACCCAGTTTTGAAGCGCGCCCAGGTAGTTTCCAAGGTGCAGCCTTCCCGTGGGCCTCATCCCGCTTAATATGACTTTTCGGGCGGTCATTTTAAAGCGGAAGTCCCATAAACATCAGGCGGTACAGGATATTACCGAAAAATAGTATTATAGAGCCCAGGATACCAAGCATAAAAAGAATAATAATAATAAAGAAACCGTAAGGTTTTATACTTTCGTAGAACCTGGCAAGGTTATCCGGAAGCATTACGCTTAGAAAATTAGAACCGTCCAGGGGCGGTATTGGGACAAGATTGAAAATTCCAAGTATTATATTTATGGAAGCAGTTGCCGTAAACAGAATTATTAAATTGGCACCGGCGGTCGTTTCATGAAAACCGGTAAGGTTGAACAGGTATACAAAGGCAGCCAGCACTGCAGCTATGATAAAATTTGTCAGGACGCCCGACAGAGATACTTTTATCATACCCTGCCTGTAATTATAGAAATTATAAGGGTTTATCGGAACAGGTTTTGCCCACCCGAATATAATTCCTGCCCTTAAAACAATAAGCATAAGCGGAAGAAGTATTGTTCCTACCGGGTCAATATGGGGTATAGGATTGAGCGTTAACCTGCCCATTAAACTTGCAGTGTCGTCGCCGCACCTCAAAGCCACGTATCCGTGCGCCACTTCATGCATCACGACCGAAAAGAAAAACAATACTATCCATAAAGGCAGAAGATGAATAAACTCCCCCATTAAAAGAGACAGCGGAACAACCATGCTCTGGTATAATATTCTGTAGTACTGCATACTGATAAAATCTACTGATTTTTTATGTAAATGTCAATTTTTTACAAAGAGGTGAGTCAGAAATTTTTAATTGAGACGGAAAACCTGTGATGGCCGGCATGCGATACAATCTCGGTAAACGGAAAAAGAGCAGTGTAGTCAAACCTTATCAGCCTGCCTCTTATATCAGCCAGGTAACTGCCGCCAACTGCCGCTTCAAAGCTGTTTATTCCGCAGCGAAGCCCAAAAGTCCTTCCGGCAGTCCATCCTTCAACACCAAGAGAATAATTGATCTTCTCGGCAATATCGCCCCAGCTCTGATCCCTGTAATCAAGTGAAATTTCAGGTATAAGCTCCGAGAATCCCCCTATTGAACCGACATTGAAGGAAAGTCCGGCTGAAACTTCAAACGGAACATTGTCACTTTTCCGTACTCCTACATCAGCGGCAATAACGTTTCTTAAGACGAGACCGCTGCGCAGTCGGGAATTATGCTTATACGAGCCCCCCAAGTCAAAAGTAAAAGCGCCAGCGCCGTCTCCATTTTTTACAATGGGATCTTCCAGATCGCCCCAGTCATAACCTCTGTATAAGTATTTAATGTTAATTCCAGCATCAAGATTTCCAGTAAGCGTTTCTGCGGCGCTAAGCATAAAAATACTTTCCGTATAATAACCGTCCCCGTAAAAATAACTCCATGAAGCTCCCACAGTCCCCAAGTCCCATCCCGGGTAAACAATGGACGCATAGCCGTTTGCTAGGTTTACACCGTCGAGCCCGGCAAAAGGTTTGTGGTATTCCGCCATCACTTCGATTTGGCTCAGGGAAGCCAGGCGAGCGGGGTTCCAGGCGGCGGCGGAAGCATCATCCGCTCCCGCTGCAAAGGCCCCTCCTTTGCCTGCCGCCCTGCTTCCGGGCAGAGGGCTGAGAAAGGCCGCATGCGATACCCCCGCGCACGCTAACGCCAGCAGCGACAAGACAATGAGCTCTTTTTTAAGCGTATTCATTTTGCTATCACTATAGTCCCGTTCTTTATTTCTCCGTCTTTTGTCGTCAGCTGGTATATATAAATACCGCTTTCCAGTCTTCCCCGGACCTCACTGTCAGGAGTCCATTCAATGAACGGGTCCTGCCGCTTGAGACTGGCTACAGTGCGGCCCCTGATATCGGTTATAATTACTTCTTTAGCGTTTTCTCCGAAGCTGACGCTGCGCTGCGAAGGGGTTATGAATTTCTGCGCGGGCTTATAATGTTTTTCAGACGTTGTCATTATGCTTATGCTAAGCGGTGATGATTGGTCATAGTTCATATCTTTGTTGAGAGGATATATTT
>PWMP01000205.1 GCA_003558145.1 Elusimicrobiota bacterium | reverse complement strand
GGCTGGAATGATGTGCAGGGTCACGGTACTCATGTGGCAGGAATTATAGGCGGGGAGGAATATACAGTAAGCGGGGTAAAAGGCCCTGTTGGCATATCCTGGCATGTAAAGCTGATGCCGGTTAAGGTTCTGGATGATGACGGTAATGGTAAAACCACTGATATAATTGAAGGAATAAAATATGCCATTGAGAATGGAGCCGATATTGTAAATATGAGCTTAGGCCTTATAGAGCCTGATGGTAGTCAGCCGCCATTAGACAACATGTTAAAAGATAAATGTGAAGTGGCTTTTTCTTCGGGGGCTTTTCTTGTCGCGGCTGCCGGAAATGAGGGAAAAAATTGGATTGCTCAACCGGCTGTCTATGATAGCGTTGTGGCTGTGGGTGCATCAAATAAAAACAATAGTAAGGCATCTTTTTCCAATTATGGAAACCAGCTTGATGTAGTAGCTCCCGGGGTTGATATTATGTCAACTCTGCCAGGGGACGAATACGGGCCGCTGGACGGGACGTCAATGGCTGCGCCTTTTGTGTCCGGTGCTGCTGCACTTTTGATATCCTATTTAAGAGAGCAGGGAGATTGGCCGGCAAGCAGGGATGATGTAACTACGCAGGATCTTGAAAGACTTAAAAGTCTTATTACTGATAATGCAGACGATTATTCCTCGTTCGGAACGGGATCCGGCTCTCTTAACGTGTACCGGTCATTGAGCGCCGCTGCAGGTTTTGACGGAGAGAGGGGCGAGGTTATAGTATATCCAAACCCTTTCAACCCTCTTGTTGAATATGCAAATATCAGGCTGCCTTCGGGGTCTGAAGATTCATTTAGCGAGTTGAGAGTTTTTTCCCTTGACGGAAGGCTTGTAAAAAAAAGAGAGAACCTTGCCGGTACAGTCATAGAGTGGGACGGAACCAATGAAAACAATTCTACAGTTGCTCCCGGCCTTTATTTTTTTATGGCCGAGACCGAAAAAGGAAGAAAAAAAAGAGGAAAAGCCACGGTGCTTATAAGGTAAGAAGTGAAGAAACTTTTATTTTTACTTTTAATTTTTTTATTGCCTTCTGTCTTACTGGGCAGGAATATAACTGCATATAATATTGACGGGCGGCAGATGGAAGCAGTGAAGGGAGAGATACTTGTAAAATTTGCCGATGGCGTGTCCGCAAATACCGTAAGCGCTTTTAATGTAAAGGCCGGGGCAAGCGTTCTTTCACAAATAAAGTCCATAGGCGTAAAGAGAATTAAAATCCCGCCGGGAAGAGATTTTAACGAAGTATTGGACGAATACAGAAATAACCCGGATGTGGAGTTTGCCGAACCTAACGGATTAGTATACCCTCTTTCCTATAAACTTCCGGAGCAGTACGGCGATATAGATGAGATGAAGGATGCTCAGTGGGGTCTTTATAACATCAAAGCTCATTACGCCTGGGCGGACGAGACAGGAAGCCGGGATGTGGTTATAGCCATACTGGATACGGGAGTGGATTATACTCACCCGGATCTTAAAGATAATATGTGGGAGGACGAATTGGGGAACCATGGTTGGGACTTTGTTAATGATAACAATGACCCTATGGATGATCATAATCACGGTACGCATGTGGCCGGTATTGCGGGTGCCGTATCCTCTACCTACGGCGTAGTCGGCGCTGCCTGGCAGTGCAGTATTATGGCGGTAAAAGTACTTCCTGACTCCAGTCCGGGAAGCTGGGGAGATGTAGCTGCAGGTATAGAATACGCCGCTGATAACGGAGCCCATATAATAAATATGAGCCTGGGATCACAAGATTCAAGTGTTGCTGTCGAGATAGCGGTTAATTATGCCTATGATAAAGGAGTTCTGCTTATTGCGGCCAGCGGAAACATTAATATGTCTCCGGAGCTTAAAGTGGTATACCCGGCAAAACATCATAATGTAATGGCTGTAGGAGCTACGGATTCTGACAATAACAGGGCTTCGTTTTCGTGTTACGGACCTGAACTTGATATGGTCGCGCCGGGCGTCGATATAAAATCTACAATTATCGGCGCCGGGCAATATAGTGATTTGAGCGGTACTTCCATGGCCGCTCCTTTTGTTGCGGGCGTGGCGGCGCTGATTGTTTCACAGTTTAATAAAATGGGAGTCAGCTGGCGGCCGGATGATGTGAAAGACATACTTATATCTAATACCCATAGGCTTGCTTCAAGCAGGTGGGACGCTGAAACCGGGTACGGGCTTCTTGATGCCCGGGCGGCGCTTAAGGCAGTGCAGCCCTTCGGAGTTGACAGGAAAAAAGTAATAGCTTATCCTAACCCGTTTAACCCGGTTGATTCAGGTGGGGGCGTTAATATAAGGATGAAGACCGACGGGGATGATTATTTTGACCGCCTCAGAATATTTTCCCTTGACGGCAGGCTTGTCCGGGATATGGAAAATATTTCAGGCAGGGTTGCGGTCTGGGACGGGATGAACGAAGATAATAATTTCGTGGCGCCGGGGTTGTATTTTTTTGCAGCCGAAACCGGGAAAGGTGAGATGGAACGCGGCAAGATAACCGTTCTTATAAGATAAAATGGTAATTAATAAAAAAATTCTAATTTTTGTGTTTATATCCTTTATTGCGCCGCGTATGCTTCATTCTTCCGGATATGGGACCACGGGAGCTCAGATAGTTAACCTTAACTCTTCTGCCAGGAGTTCGGCTCTGGGTTATGCGATGGGGGCGGTAGATGGGGATCCAAGCGCGGTTGCTTATAATCCTGCGGGGCTTCATTCTGTCCGGGGGCATCATGCCCGGCTGTCGCACCTTATTTATTTTCTTGATTCGGGTATGAGCGCCTTGACATACGCCCAGAATATTGGGAAGATTGGAACAGGTATTAAATTGAAAATATTTTCGACAGAGGATACGGAGAGAGACGCGCAGGGCGAGAAAATAAAGGATTTCGGTATAAGATTCACCCAGGTTTCTTTTGGGGCCGGAAGCGTTTTGACAGGCAATCTTGCCGGCGGAGCCGCGATGAAGATTTTAGCTGAAAGCTACGATTTAAAGGAAGACCCGGTGAGCGCGACTGCTTTTGCCTTTGATTTAGGGCTTCAGATTAAAGGAATGGGCGGGGATTATTTCGGTCTTGCAGTCAGGAATCTTGGTCCTGAAATGAAAATGGAAGCCGCCAAAACGCCTCTTGACCGTAAGGCGTCGCTTGCCGGAGCGCATAGCATGGAAAATTATATATTTGTCTGGGAGATTTCTACATCCAGGCAGTATTCAGTTGGTTTTCAAGCGGGAGTGGAAGTAGAAGTCAGCGATATTTTTAAAATGCGCGTAGGCGGAAACTACATAACCGGTATTGAATTTATGGGGGGATTCGGAATCGGATGGGACAGGTGGAAGTTTGACTACGCCCTTGTCCCCCACTTTGATATGGGCCTGGCGCACAGAGTTTCGCTGGGCGCGGTATTTTAAGGAGATATAAGGGATGCAGGTTTCAAAATCTATCTTCCTTCTTATTATAGCAGCTATTATTGCCGGATGGATATATATGAAGCTTAATCCTTCTCATAATATTGAGCAGAACCTTGAGCTTAATATAAATTACTTTCCTCACATAACGGAAGAAAGAATTAGGAACAGATGAGAAGAGAGCGCTTTACAGTTGTTCTCATTAAATGGGCCTGCTGGTCCTTTGTTGCAGGTGTGGGAGCAGCCAATATAATAGGTCCGCAGGGAAGCGCCTTTATGATGAATATGTGGTTGTTGTGCGGCCTGTTTTTTGCGCTTTCCATTTACCTTTTCATAGCTTACCGGGAGCTGGCCAGGTATACGCTTATACCCGCTTTTATCATACTTGGAATAGCTTCTTACCAGTACAGGTTCAACCTTGACCATCCCGATCATATAACAAATTTTTACAGCGTCACCAGGTGGGAAGAAGCCCTTATGAGGGGAACAATAATAGCCGAACCCGACATAAGGCAGCATATAACACACGTGAGGGTGCGTCCGCGCGCGATAAATATGACGCCGGAGGACTCTCAGGGGTGGAAGATGATTTCGGGCCGGACCGGAGATGTCCTGGTTTTTGTGTCTGCGGATATACGGATAGATAATCCGTACTATGACGAAATGAGTTACGCTGACGCAGTACAGGTCAGGGGAGCGATAAGTAAACCTATGGGCCGGACAAATCCGTACGGTTTTGATTACGCTAAATACCTTAATAACCAGAATATATACGCTACCGTTTACGTAGGAGAAAGAGCTCCCGAAAATATTAAGAGAGCGGATTACCTGGTGGGGGACTTTGAATACATAGACAGCGAGTTTAAAAATGAAGAAGAGATCACCGGACTTTTAGAGGCTGTAAGCGATGATTTCAGGCTGAGGCCTCCCTCCGGGGAAGAAAGCTCGCAGGAGGTACTGAACCGGCTGAATGAATTTTTGCAAAACAGGGAATTTTACAGCCGGTGGAAAGAAGAATTTTCGATTTCTGAGGATAATGTTCCCGAAGAAATACTTCGGCAGGCGCAGGAAATAAGCAGCCTGGAAGCTTCCCTGACTATTGCGTCTGATGAGGAGCAAAAAGAAATTGAAAAACTTATTGAAAAAGCCGCCATACGCCTGAACAGGCTGCTTCTCAATTATGAATATCCTGATAAGAGCCCCCGGGGTATTTCTGCGGATTTAGGAATATGGGGCGGCATGATGAATTTTGCCTTTGATGTGAAACAGAGGATGATACTGGGGATAAAAAAGACCGTGCCGCCTCCTGCGTCTGATTTTCTGGGAGGGGTTACGGTTGGCGCAAGAGGAGGTGTACCAAACGAAGTACAGGAGGATTTCAGGGCCACCGGAGTTGCGCATGTTCTGGCACTATCGGGACTTCACGTGGGATTCCTTGCGCTTGTGCTTATAGCGATATTTACCCCCATATTTAAGTATCCTCTCCTTTTTTACAGTCTTCCCAGCAAACTGTTGGGCCGGGAAGTAGACCTGACGCCGTACTCTCCCAAGCTTATCCCGTTTTTTGTGGTGGGAGCGCTGCTTATTTTTGTAATAATTACAGGGGCAAGGCCGGCTACCGTCAGGGCTGCTATGATGTACAGTATAGGCATTATATTTTTCCTGTGGTTCGGTATGAAACTTGACCGTGCGGGCCGAATAACCATACCTAT
>PWMP01000115.1 GCA_003558145.1 Elusimicrobiota bacterium | reverse complement strand
CTATGCTAAACTTAAATATCGCTTAATTTATCCTGTTTCTTATCAAAGATCTTTTTCTATCTAATCGCAGTTTCTTCTGTTTATTCCTTTTTCATTTTTTCATGTCTTTTTTGACAGTATCATTATCTCTTAAAAATTCGTCTGCCAGCTTGCTGTACGCCATTGCGCCCGCGGATTCGCTGTCATATTCAAAAATAGATTTACCGAAACTGGGGGCTTCAGCAAGGCGGACATTACGCGGTATAACCGTATTGTATACTGCTCCCTTGAAATGTTTTTTAATATTATCCATTACCTGATAGGACAGGCTCGTTCTCCTGTCGTGCATAGTCAATAGCACTCCCTCTATTTCAAGGCTGCGGTTTATTCCCTTTTTGACCATGGAAAGAGTATTTATAAGCTGGCTTAATCCTTCAAGAGCGTAATATTCGCACTGAATGGGAATAATTGCGGAATCGCTGGCTGCAAGCGCATTAAGCGTCAGAAGATCTAATGACGGCGGCGCATCAATAATTATGTATGAGTAATTTTCTTTTAAGCTCTGTAGTGCTTCTTTAAGCCGGTATTCTCTATTATCGGCAGAGACAAGCTCTACTTTGGCTCCGTTTAAGTCTTCGTTCGCGGGAATAATATCAAGAAACTCACGTCCTGTAGGAAAAATCGCTTTGCCTGGATCTTCTCTCTCCATCATTATTTCATAGGCGGTGGGATAATAATCTTTTTTGTTGCGAAGAAGCCCTCCCGAAGCATTTGCCTGTCCATCAAGGTCGATAAGCAAAACATCCTGCAGTCTTGCCGCCAGGGCGGAGGCAAGGTTTATAGCAGTAGTTGTTTTTCCTACACCGCCCTTTTGGTTAGTTATTGAAATTATTTTGGAACTCATGCCATAATAATACATATTAAGACAATCCTGTGCAACTTTTTTTATTTAATTTTTGACCATTTCCGGGGATATTTTTTGGGACAGATTTTGTTTTTTTTAATTATTATAATCCCTTCGGAAGTTGTTTTCTCGACGGAGGCACCAAGCTCTTTAATAATTTCTTCAGCTTCGGCCGCTTCTTCCCGGCAATTCTTTCCTGACATAACGTAATAATACCCGCCAACCTTTATAAAGCTGAGACTCAGCTCGCAGGCCACCTTAAGGGAAGCAAGAGCCCGTGAAAGTGCAAAGTCAAACTTTTCCCTATATTCTTCCAGGTGAGCAGCATGTTCCGCCCTCTTTCTTACAGGTATTATGTTGTTCAGCATGCATTCTCTTTTAACTTTTTTTAGAAAATTTATCTTCTTTGCGGATGCATCCATCAGCACAATGTCTTTCCCCGGAAAAACAGCTGCTGCAATTACGCCCGGAAGGCCATTGCCCGAACCAACATCTATCCCGTATTCCCCCCGGATAATTTTGCAAAGACGGATACAGGGCTGTATATGGGAAGATTCCAGGTCTGATTCCTCAGAGACTCCTACTATATTCCTTATCTTTTTTTCCCTGAGGAGAGCCTGCTTATAGCTTTCAATTTTTTGGCCGTTACTTTGCAGCTCGCACATAAATCAGCAAACGGTCTTTTCACTTCCAAATGCGGCAGTTTCACCGGCTGCAATAGCGTAGTCAAAAGAAGTGAAATCGGACCAAACTATATCTTTTACGGCCGGGCTTATAATAACATCGGCACAGGCCAACTGCCTCCTGTGAAGTTCAAATGAGGTTATTCTTGAACACCTTTCCAGTATTTCCAAACCTTTATAAAAATTTTTACGGTATGGCACATTGGGAAAAACCTCAACCGCAACCTTGAAGTCCGCTCCCATTTCATCTAGTTCTTCAACGGGGGTCATACTCACGCTACCGCCGTCGGTATACATTACATCTCCCATACTTACCGGAGCCAGGATACCGGGAACCGCAATCGTGGACATTATTGCTTTTTTAAGAGACCCGCTTCTGAAAACCTTTTTCCTCCCCCGCGTTATATCCGTGCCGACACAGCAAAATTCAACAGGCAGATTTTGTATATCTATATTAGGTATTAGTTCATTAATAATGTTTTCTACTTTTTCATTTGATATAAGAAAAGTCTCTGTAAAAATGTTTTTAAAAAACATCAGGCGGCTGTAGTACGCAGTCAGCATACCTTTTAAGCTGCCTTCTCCGGAACTCATTGACTTAAGACGGGAAGAAAATTCCTGTTTAAGCTCTGAAAAAAGGGGTCCTTCATAGACCTTACGGAACTTATCTTCAATAAGTTCGGCATTACGGTAATAACAGTAAAGAGCTCCGACCACCGCGCCCATGGAAGTTCCTGCTATACAATCGAATTCAATAGAATTGCTGTCAAAGTGCTTAAGAACGCCTATGCCTGAAAGAGCTCTAACTCCCCCTCCTCCGAGTGCCAGGCCGCGGCGGTTTTTTTTAAATAAATGTTTCACGTGAAACATTTTTATTTACCTATACAAAAATTTTCAAACACTCTGTCAAGTATATTTTCTTCTATAACTTTCCCGTCTATTTTTCCAAGTATATCAAGGGCGCATCCTAGCTCAAAAGAAATAAGTTCGCTTCGTCCATTCTCAATCTCTGCGGCAGCCGATTCAAAAGACCCGGATAGTTTTTCCAGAAGGTCTTTTTGCCTTGCCGAAACCATAAGGCGGCCGGCGTAGCCTGCTCCCAGTTCTTTTATTATATATTTTGCCAGTTTTGAAATTCCCCTCTTTCTTTTGCATGAAACGGATACTTTTTCCTTACCGGCGCAAAAATCTTTCAGTGTGTTATTGTCAATTTTAGGTTTAAGGTCTGTTTTATTGACAACTGCTATCCAGTTGACCCCTTCAAGTTTGTCCCTTATTTCATAATCTTTTTTTCCTATTCCTGATGAGCCGTCAATAACATAAACAGCAAGGTCCGCCGACTTAATGGCGTCTATGCTCCTGTATGCCGATATCTTATCTATTTCTTTGGAACTTTCCAAACCTATCCCCGCCGTGTCTACAAACCTTACCAGGCAACCATCTATAACAGTTTCGGATTCTATAACGTCCCTTGTGGTGCCGGGTATCCTGCTCGTTATACTTCGGGAAAGTTTAAGAAGAGAGTTAAACAAAGAGGATTTGCCTGCGTTAGGAAGGCCGCATATTACTACTCTGTATCCTTCTATGGCGCTTTCGGCCGGATAAGATTGCTCAACCAGCCGGTCTGTTTCGCATATTATTTTTTTAAGGCGGACAGATGCGCCGTTTTGCTCTATAAACTCTATTTTCTGCTCTTCTCCCCATTCTATATCTGCATCTACAAGACCTTTTGTTTCTTCGAGCATGTCTCTAATTTTTTCAATGGCCCTGCTCATATCTCCGGATATAAGGGATATAGCCTGCTTCCTTGCACCCTCCGTACGGGCCCGTATAAGGCTGTTGACGGCTTCAGCCTGCGTAAGATCCATCTTTCCGTTAAGAAAAGCTCTTTTGGTAAATTCTCCCGGTTCAGCGTAAGCTGCGCCTGCCAAGCGGCAAAGCTGCAGCAGGCGGGATATTATCAGCATGGAACCATGGCAGCTTAATTCAACCATGTCCTCGCCGGTATACGACAAAGGAGCCTTCATTGTGCAGATAACTGCCGAATCAATTATTTCTCCACTATCAACAATACTGCCTACATGACAGGTCCTGCTTGGAAGTTCTGAGGGTTTGCGGGCGCTTTTACGCGTACGAAATAGAGTGTCTGCTATTTTTATGGAGTCAGGCCCGCTGAGTCTGACTACACCCAGCGCGGAGGGTCCGGGAGGAGTTGCCGCGGCGGCAATTGTTTCCGTCCGGCTATGCATTAAGTTTTAACTCAAGGCCTTCAGGCCTTCAGGCCTTCCTTTTTATGACCACATGCCTGTAGTTGCCGCGGCCGGTGCTTTCCGATTCAACTCCTTCTATCCGTTTAATCTGTTCGTGTACCATTTTTCTTGTCTGCGAATCCATTGGTTCCAGTTTAACAGGCTTGTTTTCTTTTTTAACCTTAATTGATGCTTTTTTAACCCTGTCCTTTATCTTAGCTGAAATGTTCTTTCTGTATCCGGCGCAATCAACGGATACATCTACCCTTGTCAAAGGATCTCTTTTAACCACAAGATTAACAATATACTCGACAGCGTCCAGCGTGGCCCCCCTTTTGCCAATAATCAGCTCTTTTGAAGATGAATTAATATTTACATTAATTCTTCCGCCTTTTGTCCTTTCTACACTGACTTTTGCTTTTTTATCAATAAGCCCTGCTATCATCCTAGTGTAATCTTTAACTTTTTCATACGTCTTCTCTGTTTCGCCAGTATCGGAGCGGAACCCTCCTTTAGGTTTTATCTTAACTTTTGTTCCCCCGCCCAGAAGTCCAAAAAGGATACGTGGCTTTTCCTGAATAATTTCAATGTTCGCGTCGCCTTCTGAAATACCCAGTTTTTTTCGGCCTTTTTTAATAGCGTTTCTGACATTTTTCCCTCTATAGACAAATTTCATGTTATCTCCTTACTGTCTCCTTTTTCCCAATGAAAAACTGTATAATAAACGTAATAATGCTGTTCACAAACCAGTACAGCACAAGCCCCGACGGAAAACCCATAAAAAGAAAAGTAAAAATAATGGGCATCATATACGTAAGGCTTTTTTGGGGTCCCTGAGAACCTGCTGTCACCTTCTGCTGCAGAAACATTGCTCCTCCCATCAAAAACGGCAAGGGCCCGTACTGTCCTACATAAGGAATGTCTTTAAGTACGGGCAGCGCAGCAAAAAGGCGATCGGGCGCCGCCAGGTCTGTTATCCACAGAAATCCCGCATATCTTAGCTCTGCTACTTCTCGAAGCATAACAAAAAGAGCAATAAATACCGGCATCTGCAAAAGCAGCGGAAAACAACCGCTTAAAGGGTTTACCCCGCGTTTTTTGTACATGGCCATCATTTCCTGGTTCATTCTCTGAGGATTTTCCTTGTACTTTTTCCTGAGCTTTTCTATCTCCGGCTGAAGCGCTTTCATCGCATGCATGGATTTGTAGCTCTTAACGGTAAGCGGAATAAAAAAGAACTGCAGCACAAATGTCAGGAGTATTATTGCAAGCCCGTAATTTCCAACAATAGAATTAAAGAAAATCAGAAGATTAAGGAAAAGCCGACTGAGAAATCCGAAAAAACCAAAGGAAAGAAT
>PWMP01000172.1 GCA_003558145.1 Elusimicrobiota bacterium | reverse complement strand
GGCCGGAGTACCGGTAACGGAATACCTGTTTTCGGAGTACCTGTGTATTCTTACCGGTTTATGAAGGCTCAGCGAGTTTCCCATTGCATTCATCGGAAATTCAGGGGCAACTACCGTAACTTTACCCAGCCGGGACAGTTTTGCTTCAAGTATATCCAGCGCCGGCGCTTTTATTCCGTCATCGTTGGTTATCAGTATGTTTTTCATGCGCACTTCAGTCCTGAATTAACTTTATCCACACCCGCCGGCTGCGGGGACCGTCAAACTCGCAAAAATAAATACCCTGCCATGTACCCAGTTTAAGCTTGCCCCCGCTTACAATAATTTCCGCGGCGGAACCCAGCATTGATGATTTTATATGGGCCGCGGAATTCCCTTCGGCATGACCGTAGGCGGAGTCTGACCACGGCACCTGCTTGTCAAGATAATTTTTAACATCTTCCATTACGCTCGGATCGGCGTTTTCGTTTATTGTAACCGCAGCCGTTGTATGGGGGATATAGACCATACATACTCCTTCTTTTATTCCGGAAGACGAAAGCTCCCGGGAAACCTGCTCAGTAATGTCAATAAACTGGCTTCTTGCCGATGTTGACACCTTTATTTCTTTAATCATTTTTACTTTCCCTTTCGGTATTTTCAGTCAGTCTCCAACAGCCCTACTTGCTGTACTTTAAAACTTTCCTCAAGAAAAATAGAAGCGGATTCCTTAAAAAGCTCCGGCGCGTCGCTAACGTAAAATTTAACGGAGCCGTTTTTTTTTCCTGAAGCTGTTCCCGCTTCATTAAGAAGCTTTGACGCTTCCATGGCAACTTCCCGGGCCGAATCAATAATATTCACGGAGGGCCCGGCAACGTTTTTTATAACCCCTTTAAGCAGGGGGTAATGAGTACAGCCGAGTATAAGAGAATCCAGTCCCGACGCGAAATCCTCAAGGTAAAGCCTGGCTACCTGTTTTGTGATTTCGTGGTCCGTCCACCCCTCTTCAACAAGAGGAACGAATAAAGGACAGGCGCGGGCCTTTACCCGGGATTGAGGTTCCATCTCAAGTATAAGCCTCCGGTAGATGCCGCTTTTAACAGTACCGTAGGTCCCTATTACTCCTATGGAATTTTTTTTTGTTTCTTTATGAAGAGCGGCCCGCACACCGGGAAGAATTACTCCAAGCACTTCAAAAGGCATAGTTTTTTTAAGGGTATCAAGAGCGTATACCGAAGCCGTGTTGCAGGCCACTACCATCAGTTTTACTTTTTTCTTTTTAAAAAATTTTGCGGCCCTAAGCGCGTATTTTCGCACTGCATCCGCAGATTTACTGCCGTAGGGGAGATGGGCAGTGTCTCCGAAATAAATAAAATCCTCTCCGGAAAGCTCTTTTCTAAGAGCATTGAGAACGGTAAGCCCGCCCATGCCCGAATCAAACACGCCTATAGGAGATTTTTTAGTTTTCATCTGTTATTTACCATATTCCTGTATTCTTTTACTGCCGCGGTTATTGACCGGGCGGCGCTGCGCTGAAAATCTTCACAGTTAATAAGCCTTTCATCCTCCCTGTTGGAAAGGAAACCCAGTTCCACCAGGACTGCCGGCATACGCGCGCCCTTCATCACGTAAAATCCGGCCTGTCTGACTCCGCGGTTTGAGAGCAAAGTTCCTTTTGAAACATTTCTCGTTACGATGGAGGCAAGTTCGCTGGACTCGTTCATAAACTGGTTTAAAGTCAGAGACCAGAGTATGCTTGTAAGGCGGTCCATCTCCGGGCTCCTCTGCTCCATGGCTACTACTGAATTTTCCCTTGCGGCTACCGCGGCGGCCTCGGCGTCGGAAGCGTCTTCGGATAAAAAGTATACCTCAAGGCCCCTGGCATTGGGGTTAAGAGAAGAATTAGCGTGAAGGGATATAAAAATATCCGCTCCCTTTTTGTTGGCGATCTCAGTTCTCTGGGCAAGAGGAACAAAGTAATCTCCTGTCCTGGTCAGCTCGGCTCTTATATTAAGCTCTTTTTTTATTTCAGATGCCAGCATTCTGGCTATGGAAAGAACTACATCTTTTTCTCTTGTTCCCATGGCTCCTATCGCTCCGGGATCCCTGCCCCCGTGGCCGGGGTCTATTATCACCAGCTCGATATCCCCTACCGACTCCCTGTCTCTCATAGCAATATCAGTTCGGATTACCTGTATCATATCATCACGGGTTTCGTCAGGCGGAGCCGGATCCGTATTGACTATATCTACTACAACACGAGGTGGGGCCGGGTATTTTTTTACCTGTACCTCCCCGGCCTTATTGCCGGTATGCACGGTAAACACGGCGCCTGAATGGCTTTTTTCAACGCTTATTCTTTCAACGACACCGTCACCTATATACTCCCCTTCATACGGAAAAACAAGAGGCGTATCCTCAAATATTATGTCCCAGGCGTTACGCCTCCTCCTGGTTGTGAAATCCAGTTTTCCGCCTGTTTCTATGACAAATCTTGAATAGTTGCTGTATGAATAGTTTCTTACTTCCCTTATGCCGTCCTTAAGCGATATCCAGAGCGTTCTGTCATCAAAACTCCAGGACACGACACCCTCTATTACGTTCTGAAATGCCCTGGTAATAACAGCTTCAAGAGGTATGTAGGCGGTATCGGAAATAATAAGGGGGGTTTTCATCATGCGGCGGCGGACACCCTCCATAACTACGTAATCGCTTCCTATTTCAAAAAGAACTTCTTTTTCCTCCCCCAGGTGCGGCCACCTGTAAATAAGCTCTCCGGTGCCGGGAATGTAGGATATCCCGGCATTGAAAACGTCTGCTGCTTCTCTGGCCTTAAGGTAACCCATCCTTTCTATTAGCGCCAGCTCTATCTGCGTTGACGGCTGCCCGTTCTCTACAACCTGCACGGGTATGCTTATCACGTCGGCGGGCAAGGCCCGAAATGCGACAGGCACCATCAAAAAAAGCGCTGCAATGAACTTTATTACAAGCCTCCGCCAGCTTTTTCGGCCGGAAAAATCTTTTATATTTTTAAAGGTGAGACTGTTTTTTATCATATATATCCCCGGTAAGTTATACCTCTAATAATTATATTGATTATAACTGATTCTTGACGGAAAAATCAAGTTTTATATACCTGCGTATAGAAAATAAGCATATTTTTTGATATTATAATTATTATGAATTCCGACAAAGCCGAAAAATATATATATTTTTTATGGGCATCCGTAATTTTTTTAAACCTTCTTTTTAAATCAGGCTGGAACACATGGACACAGACTCTTTCGTTTTATCTAACGCTTATTGCGTTTATACCGCTTTTGCGGAGCGGGCTTGATCTGAAAATCAAATTTACCGGTTTCCTGGTTTTAACTTTTGTTTTCACCCTTATTTCGTATTTTTCAATTGAAAAGACAGCGCTGACTGACATAATATTTGCCGGATGGATTAACTATTTACTGTTTTTTATGCTGGGTGCAGGATACCTGAGCAAAATAAAAGAAAAAACAACCCGGCAGATAGCAGCAATCTGCATATGGGCTGCGGTTCTGGACCTGATTTACCCCTTTTCTTTTAATACGCCCCTTTTTCCAAACCCAAACATAAAAGCCGGATTCTTTATCCTCACAGCTCCATTTCTTATGTATATAATTAAAGAAAGCTTCCGGCTTAATAAACAAGAAGCTTTTATGTGGATGGCCGGAGGCGGTATTGTTGTTTTTTCGTTCATAACGGCCTCAAGCCGGTGGGGGTTTATTGTGATGGGTATGTCAATGGCTATATGGCTGTTTTTAAATAATATGAAAAAAGCAGCTGCTGCGCTGACAGCAGCCGGCGCTGCAGCTTTAATCTTTTTTTTAAATTTTTATTCGCTTCTTATTGCTGCTTCTGCAAGAATAGAATGGCTTGCGGCCGGAATAAGAATGATAGCCCGAAGGCCGACGACAGGATTCGGGCCCGGCAGCACACCTCACGTCCTTCCCTCTTTTTCCGCCGGCGGCGCAGCCATGCATTTCACTCATTATATTCATTCATACTTTATTCAGTTTGCTGCGGAATTCGGATTGCCGGCGGTGCTCTGCCTTATTGTTTTTCTTTTTCTTTCCGTAAAGAGAATATTTTTATCCGGTAATAATTTAGACAAAACTGCCGCAGCGGCTGTTTTTTTTCTTATTATATATAATTTACTGGAATACAATCTTGCCATTCCGCTGGTGGGACTGCTTTTTTTCAGCATAGCCGGAACATTTTTTCCAGGCAAGCATTTGAGGGTGGCCGCAGCCGGGAAAACACATAAAGCTTTTGCTGCCTTTGCCTCAGTCATCCTTGTAGCCGGAGGAGCGGTGTTTGTCACGAGACCTTTCCTGGCAAACCGCCATTTCAGCCGGGGTATGTATAAACTGAGTATTTCAAAATTCCGGGACGCTTCCGCTTTCTTTGAAAAATCCCTTAAAATTTATCCTGCCTGCGGATTGTCATCACTCGGACTGGCTGTCATTGAAACCGGAAAAGGAAACCTGCTTGAAGCCGAAGAGTTAATCAGTCGAAGCATTCCCGTTATGGAAACTCCCAATCCCGCAGTTAAAGCTTTGCAAAGCGCAAAAGAGGCCAGGATAGATGGTGACTATGACAGGGCGGCGGATAAATATATGGAAAGTATAAGAATGAGGTTTACACAGTTTGGCTATCGCTACCGGTTTGAACTGCCGGATAAATCTACATTCTTATAAACGATCTGAAAAAATCCGTAAAAAGAACGTATAGAACTGCTCCGGCCGCAAGAAAAGGACCGAAAGGAATATAAGCCCGTTTTTTCATCTTTCCGAAAATCTGCATTCCTATACCGGCAAGGCTTCCCGCAAAACTTCCTATAAACAGAGTCCACAGCACCCCTGCCGGACCGGTAAAAGCGCCTACGGCCGCCATAAGCTTTACGTCGCCTAAACCTACCGCTTCTTTTTTAAAGACAGCTGCCCCGGCAAATCTAAGAAGAAAAACTGTCAATACGCCCGTTGCCAGGCCTGCAGTTGCATATAACAAACGCGGGCCGGAAGAAATGAAACCGTTGAAAGAGGAAAAGGCAAGGCCGGCGGCCATAAGTGGATAGGAAACCTGGGGCGGTATAACGCGGTAGTCTATATCTACTCCGGATATAATTACTGCAGCCAGACCGAATACCGTAAAAACAAGCGCGGTACCGACAGAGTCAAAACGCACAAACCAT
>PWMP01000185.1 GCA_003558145.1 Elusimicrobiota bacterium | reverse complement strand
TCTTCAACGTCTGCCCCCATCGGGGCAACCGGCTTGTGTCCGCGGAGATCGGCAGTCTGGCCAGAGGCTTCACCTGTCCTTTCCACCACTGGCGTTTTGGCGGGACTGATTAGGCACGCTCGGGTGAGCGGCGCCAGTGAAGAGTCATGACTTGGGAGAGCACACGGTGAAAAACAGCCAGAAGGTAGACGATTACATCAACTGGGCGGTCAATCCTTCGGCTCCAATGGACAGTCACGAGGTCAAGGCGCCTTACATCGACCACGGCACCGGAACGATTGCCCCCGGTCGATACCATTCCGCCGCGTGGATGGAAGCTGAGCGGCAACACCTTTGGCCACGCGTGTGGAACTGGGCCGGAAGAGAGGAAGACATTCCGGAGCCTGGCGACTTCATCACCTACGAACTCGGCAGCGAGAGTTTCATCATCGCGCGTGGCGAGGACCGCACCATTCGGGCTTTCTTCAACGTCTGCCCCCATCGGGGCAACCGGCTTGTGTCCGCGGAGATCGGCAGTCTGGCCAGAGGCTTCACCTGTCCTTTCCACCACTGGCGTTTTGGCCTCGACGGCACCAACACCCATGTGACGGACCGGGAAACGTTTCGTCCTGAAGCCTTGTGTCGCGACCTCGACCTCACCGCGGTGCGCTGTGACGTCTGGGAAGGCTTCATCTTCATCAACATGGATGGGAAAGCGCCGCCCCTGCTCGACTACCTTGGGCCACTGCCCGAGCACGCCAGGCCCTATCAGCTCAAGGACATGCGCATCGTGCGCTGGACGCGCTCGATCTGGAACGCCAACTGGAAGATCGGCGTGGACGGCTTCAACGAGGCCTACCATGTTCATGCGATTCACCCGGAGATCCTCCCCATATTCAACGATTACGACACCCAGATCGATCTCTACGGCTTCGGCATGAGCAGAATGATCACCAAGTTCGCATACCAGAGCCCAAGGTACGAAGCGCAGCCGAACGCCCCCCTGAACGAGGGCTTGCAGGCAAGCCTGCGGGAAGTCGGCCTCGACCCAAATGACTTCGTTGGCCGAATGGAGGCAGTACGCCCGGCGGTGCAGCAGGCCAAACGCCGACGTGCAGAACGACTGGGCCTCGACTACTCCGGCTTCCTCGACAATCAACTCACGGACGACTGGAACTACGACATCTTTCCCAACATTCATATGGGAATTCACCCCGAGGGCGTCAGCCTGCTGAATTTCCGGCCGCACGCGCACGATCCGAGACGGTTCATCCTCGACGTCATCGTGATGATGCATCCGCAGGAAAATCCCGAGATCAAGCCTCCAGCCTACATGGGGCTGCCCGAGGGGTGGGACATCTCCGGCCGCGAACGGGCCGAGGTTGTCATGGTGGACCCGGAAGTCGGCGGTCTCGGGCAGGTTTTCGACCAGGACAGCCGGCTGTTTCCCCTGGTTCAGCAGGGGGTCGAGAGTATCGGTTTCCGCGGCATGGTCCTCTCTGAGCAGGAGCTGCGCATCAGGCACTTCCATGCCGAACTCGATCGCTACCTGCAGACCGCAGCGGGCACTTGCGAACAGGGTCAATGATGAATATGCGCGACCGGCAACGACTCGGCCACCCTGACCGGATCGGCTGCGGTCGGTGCACTGCCGTATGTCAGTCAGACTGCTTGCAACAAAACGATTGGTAGTGAGATTTTCCGGGGTGGGGTGATGCAGCGATTCGTACTATTTGTAGCAGTTCTTTTTGGTGTTGCTGCGTGCAACACACCAGAGCCCAACGCGGACGACCGAGTCGCGCCCGACGCGGAGACTTCGGGCGTCGAGCGGCCGTCGGCGGACGTCATGCGGCAAATGGCCGGCCAGGCAGCCGGAGATGGCGAGCATCATGGGGCCGAACTGTTCGCCGTGCATTGCTCGGTCTGTCACGACGGCACCGTGCCGCGAGCCCCGCATACCTCGTTCCTGCAGATGCTGTCGCCCGACATGCTTATGCTGTCGATGACCGATGGCGTCATGAAGCAGGAGGCCGCGGCGCTGAGCGGCGAGCAGAAAGCCGATGTCGTCGAGTTCCTGACTGGCGGTCGAGGTGAGCGCGCTCCTGTAGAGCTCGCGATGTGCGATGCCGAATCGATGGCCTTCGCTTTCGACGAACCCCCGGTGCTGCGCAATTGGGGGCATACGCTGGAGAATACGCGCTTCATCCCGGCCGAAGTGGCGCGGCTGCCGGCGGCCGATGTGCCGCGGCTGGAGCTCAAATGGGCCTTCGCCGTACCGTATGCGAACCGCGTACGCTCTCAGCCAGCAGTGGCTGGCGGGGCGCTATTCTTCGGCAGTGCCGATGGCACGGTCTACAGTATCGAGCGCCAGAGCGGGTGTGTCCGCTGGACGTTCCGCGCCTCGGCCGAGGTGCGCACTGGCATCACGCTGAGCACATGGGAGGCCGGCGATACCAATGCGCGACCGATGGCGTATCTCGGTGATCTCCTGGCACGGGTGTACGCGATCGATCTCCTGAGTGGCGAGCTGCTGTGGTCAACCAAGGTTGACGAGCATCCGAATGCGACTGCGACCGCACAGCCGGTGCTTCATGACGGCCGGGTCTACCAGACCGTATCGTCGCTTGAAGTTGTGCCGGCGGCGGATCCAGATTATCCGTGCTGCAGCTTCCGTGGCTCGGTGGTTGCGCTCGATGCCGGCACGGGTGAGATCGCGTGGAAGAGCTATACCATCGAAGAGGAGCCCAGCGAGGTCGCTCGAACATCGCACGGTACGCCTATCCTTGCGCCCTCGGGGGCCCCCAGCTGGAACAGCCCACTGATCGACCCGGCACGGGGCCAGCTTTACATCGGCACCGGTTCGAACTATTCCTCGCCGGCTGAGGGCAGCAGCGATGCGATCATTGCCTTCGCACTCGCAGATGGCGAGATCCGCTGGAAGCGCCAGACGACCGAGGGCGACGCATGGAACCTCGCCTGCATGCCGTTCATTCCCAACCAGGCCAACTGCCCCGATGAGGACGGCCCCGACGTCGATTACGGCGCCCCGCCGCTGCTGGTCCGCGACGGCGATGACGAGTTGCTGGTGGCCGGACAGAAGTCCGGCATGGTCTACGGTATAGAGCCTGACACCGGCGAGCTGCGCTGGTCACTGCGCGTTGGACGCGGCGGCAATCAGGGTGGCGTGCACTTCGGCATGGCGGGCGACGGCCGGCGCGTGTTCGTGCCGATCTCTGACTATGACGACGACATGCTGCCGGTAGAGGACGCCCGCCCGGGCATCTACGCAGTTGACGGGCTGACTGGCGAGCTGCTGTGGTCGACTCCGGCCGAGGACATCTGCGCAGGTCGGGAGAACTGCGACCCGGGGATCAGCCAGGCGATCAGCGCGATCCCGGGCGTGGTCTTCGCGGGCCACATGGACGGACGCTTTCGCGCCTACTCGGCGGATACCGGGGAGGTGCTCTGGGAGATCGACACCCACCAAGAGTTTCCGGCACTGCACGGACTCGCTGGCCATGGGGGCTCCTTCGGTGGCGGCGCCGGTCCAGTGGTTCATGACGGCGTCGTCTATGCCAGTTCAGGATACGGTCTGTATTTCCACATGCCGGGCAATCTCTTGATGGCTTTCCATGTTCCAAAAGCCGTTAATGCGGCGGAGGTCTCGCCATGAGCCGACTGTTCGGACCGGCCTTTCAGTTCGCCTTCGTCGTGGAGGATATCGATGCAGCCATTCAACACTGGACCGGGACACTCGGCGTCGGGCCGTTTTTCATGTTCCCACTGCCGTTGGAACTCGCCTGGTTGGAACTGAATGGTCAACGCACCGACCGGCACGATATCTGCAGTGCCGTTGCACTCGCCTACAGTGGAGACACGCAGATAGAGCTGATCTCACCGGGCCCTGATCCGTCGCCCTATCGTGAATTTCTCGATGCCGGCCGAAGCGGCCTGCACCATGTCGGCACGGTGGCAGACGACTACGACGCGCAGCTTGCCGCTGCGCGCGCCGCCGGTATCACCGTAGAGCTTGAGGGGCAGCTGCCTATTGCCCGGTTCGCCTACTTGGCCACCGAGGGGCCGGTACCAGGTTCCAGGATCGAACTGATCGACGTTTCTCCGGCAATGGCGGAACTCCTGGCCGGACTCAAGCGCGCGGCGGTCGACTGGGATGGCTCGGAACCGGTCCGAAACTTCTAATCCGACATTCCGAACAACGGCGGACCCGCCTGAGGATGGTGCCGCAAGATCAACAGCACCCGGTCACGCCGGCACGTGTTTCGACTTTGTTTGTCTGGACCAATTAAATAAGTTGTGCCGGGCAACACGAATGCCGTATATCTGCAGTTGAAAAAAACGCTTGGCGGCTGCCTGCTTCGGCCGGCGCTGATGGCGCATGGATCGTCAACGCTCTTTCTAGACGGAGAGTGCATCATGGGACGTTCCCCGACCCGCCGGAAGCGCGCGCCCGCCCGCCGCGCCCGCGTCGCCGCCACGGCCGCGCCCACTGACGCAGCCACCAGCACACCCGCCCGACTCACCCGGCACATGTCGGCCCAAGCAGCGGCCGGTCCACCCGCGGAAGGCTACCTGACCGACTGCGAGAAGCTGAAACCGGTACCGGCCTGCGACACCATCCACCTGTCGCAGATCATCCCGCTGATCCGGCGCAGACCCGGCGCCTGCGACTTCGAACCGGTCACCGTGCCGACGGTCGAGCTCGGCAAGCTGTGTCCGATCATCCTGAAGCCGGGCAAGTACCTCGAACTGCTCTGGTCGCTGGAACTCGCGGCCGACCCCGAGATCGCGAAGTCCAACGTGAGCTACGGCGAGGTCGCGAAGGCCTACCGGAAGGTCCGCACTGAGCGCGGGAAGACCGCCGCCGATACCGTCCGGCCCAAACGGCCCGACGCGAAGCTGCGTGTGGCCATCGCGGCACACCTGCGCGAGCGTCACGCGGCGAAGGCCTCGGCGATGGGCCCGCCGATGCCTATGCCGATGGGGATGGCGATGCAGGCCCAGTTCCACGCGGGCGCCATGGCCGTGTCCAGCGCCTTCGACTCGATCGCCTCGGCAATCGAGGATGCGATCTCCAAGCTGCCCCTGCCGGTGCCTGCCGATGCACGGGCCGGGATCGGCTTCGAGGCCCGCTACCGCCAGACCTGGTGCGTGAAGGCGTACCGACGCGGTCGGCTGCTGCGCTCCATACCGCTCGCCGCCGAGGGACAGAAGG
>PWMP01000219.1 GCA_003558145.1 Elusimicrobiota bacterium | reverse complement strand
CCGTAGCGGCATGCAGAGAGTAAGAAGCCGTACCCGAATAAAGCGAATATCCTGCGTTATATGAAAAAGCTGCTGTGGCGGCCTGATGGGAATATGAAGCTGTAGATACCTGTCCCAAAAGAAAGCTTGCAGTTGCCGCGTGAAGAGCGTAAGAGGCTGTACCCGCTTGTAATGCAAACAAAGCAGAATCAATTTCCCCTTCAAGATAGGCTGCGGTTGCCGCATATAGAGAGTAGGAAGCGGTGCCTGATTCTGCTGCGTATGAAGACTGCCAGGAGTAGATAGCCGTTGCGGAAGGAAGTATTTTAAGCCGGGGCGACATTTCATCGTCACCCTCAATTTCGACTGAGATATAGAGTCCTCTGTCAAAATCATCTATGTTGGAAAGGTCAATGGCAGTTATATAAAAACCTTCATCATCAAGCAGGACATTTACCGGCGCCTGTTCAAAAATAGCGCTTCCTCCTTCTTCCCCATCATAAACCCTGAAGATTATATCTTTTGTACCGCTTACCGGTTCTCCCTGGTTGTCAAGCAGGCGTCCCTGGAAGTTTATTTCCATTGGCATCTGAGCCGCAGCCGGTAACGTGAATCCGGCCGTTATAAAAAGCATTGCCGCAATTAAAAATACCGTATTTTTTATTTTCATGATATGCCTCCGCTAAGTGAAAAACACACTAAACTGTAACGGAATATTACCACTTAGAATTATGAAAATCAATTTTCGCTTTCTTTTTTGCGTCTCTTCAGATGGTGACCGTGCGCAAACCTATGTGCCTCATTGTCTATTCGTTTAAGAAGTTTAAACGCTTCTGAATCTTTTTTAATATCAAGTTTTTTTCCCCGGTAATAGATGTTGCCCTTTTCTTTTGCCAGTGCAAGAACATTAACGTTTTTTACGGCCAGTAGTTGAAGCGCCTGTTTTGCCGCGTTTTCCTGCCCTCTTCCCCCGTCAATAAGTATTATATCCGGAAATTGCTTTTTTTCTTCCTTAAGGCGTCTCATCCTTCTGTATACAACTTCCTTTATCATTTCAAGATCGTCAGAAGTAGGGAGCTGTTTTATGTTGTATTTTCTGTAGTGGGATTTATCCGGTCTGACTCCGCTAAAGCGGACCGAAGACCCGGCGGCCTGTCCGGACGAGGTATGGGATATGTCAAAACCTTCTATTATATCGGGTTTTGCCTTAAGCTTCAGTACGTTTTTGAGGTCCTCAAGGGGATCAATTTTTCTCAATGCTTTTATTTTTTCAGCATTTATTTTTCTGAAATTAACCATTGGAAAAATTTTCTCCAGGGCACTGATCCTGTCTCTTATTTTTGCAGCTTTTTCATACTGCAGCTTTTTTTTATGTCTGTTCATTTTTTTCTTAAGGCTTTGCATAAGTTTTTCTCTTTTGCCTTCAAGAAACATAATAAGTTCGTCAATGTTCTGGCGGTATTCGTCAGGGTCTGTTTGTGAAGTACAGGGTGAAAGGCACTTTCTAATTTGCCGGTTAAGACAGGGTTTGTCTTTCACTCGAAATCTTTTGCACTTCCTCAGCAGAAACACGTCTTCCAGTATCCTGGCCGCCCGCCGCGCGTCAGCAGTGTTTGGAAACGGACCGAAAACACGGGATCTCTTTCCGGGCTTTTCTCTTGTTATCTTAAGTACGGGATATTTTTCACCCAGTGTTATTTCCATAAACGGGTATGTCTTGTCGTCCCGAAGCAGTATGTTGTAGCGGGGTTTAAGTTCTTTAATGAGGTGGTCTTCCAGAACCAGGGCTTCCTGTTCGTTTTTGGTAGTTATAAAGTCAACGGTTCTTAGCCTGGAAATCATGGCAAACTGGCGCGGCCCTCCTCCTCCGGAGAAGTGGGAGCGCACTCTTTTTTTTATATCGGCTGCCTTGCCGGCATAGATTGCCTTCCCTGCGGAGTCCATGAAAATATATACGCCCGGCTTTGAAGGAAGATCCCTAATCTTCATATTTTTTAAGGTAAGTCTTTTTTATCCTTTCAATTTCCGGGATACCAAGCATAAGTGATACTGAGGTATAGAGCACGGCAGCTGCAGCTATGACTGCCGGAACCCTTATAAAGATATTCCATGATGCGGTCCAGGTCCTTGCGTAAATAAGAAATATTGCCAAAACTATACAGGCAAAAATATGTGAAAATACGGATTTACTTATTCTTTTGCCGCCGATAAGGCCGTTCCTGTAGCGGAAAATTATTACAAGGAGAATAAAATTAAGAGCCGATGATATGGACGTGGCAAACGCAAGTCCTCCCGCCCCAAAATAATTCTTTACAGGTTCAACAAAAACAACTATCAAATTAAGAGCAACATTTAAAAGCATTGCAGCCGAGGCCACTATGACCGGTGTTTTTGTGTCCTGCAGGGAATGAAAAGCGCTGGTGGCCACCTTAACTCCAGCAAAGAATATAAGGCCTATGGAATAAAAAATCAGTACCCAGTATGTTTGGCCTGTATGGTAAGGGGTGAATTCCCCGCGCTGAAAAAGAAGCCGAAGTATGGGCTCTCCGAAAATTATAAGTCCTACCGCGGCCGGAAGTATTAGAAAGGATATGCTGCGCAGGGAGAAAGAAAAAGTATCCTTCAGTTCTCCGAGTTGTTTCCTGGCTGCGTTTTCCGACATCATGGGCAGAGCCACCGTGGCAACGGCAGTGCCGAAAAGAGCAAGAGGAAACTGCACCAGGCGGTTTCCGTAATAAAGAAAACTCACGCTCCCCTCTTTCAGCAGAGTGGCGCATATGGTATCAACCAGCGAGTTTACCTGAAAAACTGCAAGACCTATGGCGGCAGGCAGCATCAGCTGGACAATTCTTCTCAGGCCGGGATGTTTAAAATTTATAACAGGCATTATTGAATGCCTTTTCATTATTGGTATTGCCTGAACTGCAAACTGGGCAAAACCCCCGACTACAACGCCAAGAGCAAGAGCTTTTATGGGAGGGTCCATAAAAGGCGTAATTAAAAGGATAAAAAGTATTTCCGAAATACTGAGCATTGAGGGTGCTACTGCAGGAAGAAAAAACTTTCTCCAGGAGTTAAGTATTCCCAGCGTTATTGCTCCAAGTCCTATTGCCATAAGAAAGGGAAACATTATTCTTGTGAGGAGCACCGTCAGCTGAAGCTGGTCCGGGGAGTCGGCAAATCCCGGGGCGATTAATCTCACTATCTGAGGGGCGAAAATTATTCCGGTACCGGTGAGAAGAATAAAAAGTATGGTGAAAGCGCCAAAAACGGATTTAATAAGTTTTTGTGATTCTTCTTCGCTTTTATTAGTAAGATAATCGGTGTATACAGGTATAAAGGATGTAGAAAGAGACCCCTCGCCCAAAAGGCGGCGAAGCAGGTTAGGAATTTTATAAGAGACAAAAAATGCGTCGGCCACCATTGAAGCGCCGAAAAAGTTTGCAATAAGCATATCCCTGGCGTAACCAAGTATTCGGGATATCAGTGTCGCCGAAGAAACGGAAGTTGCTGTATTTACTACGGCTGAATGAGAGCGGTTAAAGTCTTCTACCATCTTATGTGGCCGGCGGCAAAATTCCAGTAGGTTATCCATGTTTCACTGTCCGCATAAGGAGTTGCAAATTCTACGCTCATAAATCCGGGCGCAAGCTGCAGAAGGTAAAAATTAAGTTTGACACCGAAACCGTAGGAAAAACCCCACATATCCCATGTGTCGGGGAGATTCCTGTCATTGAAAGCTGTACCGGCATCGGTAAAGATTTTTGCGGATAAACTGTATATATTTATGTCCGGCCACATAATTGGAATGTGCCAGTTTAAGCGTGGGAAAAGCATAGTTCTCAGCTCTGTACTGAAAACAGCAGCGTTTCTTCCTGTGAAAGAATTGCTTGAGTATCCCCTTAGGCTTGCTCCGCCGAGGCCGTATTTTCTGGCGTCCGCCCTTTCGGATTTTACCATGTCTGTCCTGCCTGCTGCGATCAGGTTTTTTTTCAGCGGCGCGTATCTTGCGGCCGATAGCGAGTATGTATTATAATCAAGGCCGTCTTTTTTCAGTGGCCGGGCAATGTATGCGCCCAGTGCTATACGCCCTCCCCTCATTGCCTGAAACGGCTCAAGAACAGTTGTGTTTCTTTGAAGTACAAAACCGGTTCCCGTATCGCTCCGGTAGGAAGATATGTCTTTTTCATCAAGATTTTTCACTTCCCTGGCAGATGCCTGAAAATAATGTGTAAATGCAGTATATCGTGTCAGCGGATGCCTGTAGCCCGCCTGACCCCCATAGCGCGTGCGTCTGTATTTGTCACCGTCCGAGCTTCTGTATTTTACGCTGTCTGCTGATAATGAAGCAAACAGATCCTGCCGGTACTTCTTATTTATGTATTGAATCGTGGTTTCGTAAGAACCCGGCCAAGCCCATCCGTAGGCCTCTACAGTGTTATGAGCAAGATAGTCAGACATCCTTATGACTCCGCCTCCGACAAACCCTATATCGGTTGCATAAAGGAAACTGGGAAAAAAGAAATCCGTAGAAAATCTTGATCGAGCCCGCCGGTCGCTAACGTTAGCGGTGCTTAATACAAGTTCTTCAAAAGGATCAGCGAAAGCCGTTTCATTAGCGGGCCGGGAAACTTTTTCTTTAATGAAAGGTATTTCGAAAATCTTATAACTTCCGTTGTAGTAAATAGAGGAAAGGATTTTTTCGTCATCCCGTAAAATAGGATAAAAGGCTCCGCTTTCAATGTTTGTAAGACGGAAAGCAGCGGTGGAAGAATCAAAAGAGTATATATTGTTTACCCCGTTCTTATCCGACACATATATTATGCTGCCGTCTTTGGAATAAAAGGGATGGAAATCGTTATATGAAGTATCCGTCAGCCAGAGGACCCCGCCCGTTTCAATATCTATTTCTCTTAAGTCTTTTTTATAATATCTTTCAGAGGCAGCCAGAATTTTTTTTCCGTCGGGAGAAAAAACCGGGCCGAAATCCGGATAACGGTCGTTTGTGACAGCACGGATTTGTCCTGAAGCCGTATCATAAACATAGATGTTTCTGGTAAATCCTTTTCTGGCCGTAAAGGCTATCGTCTTTCCTCCCGGTGATACGGCAGGCGAACGGATTTCTTCAAGTTCTGTATCTATTCTTTCAAGCTGGCCGGAATCGGTATTGTAAATGTATATATAGGGCCGCTGGTTCCGCCTGGCGGCGAACACAAGTGTATTACTGACCGGACAGTAATCCATTATCCGGTCATATATGCGGT
>PWMP01000116.1 GCA_003558145.1 Elusimicrobiota bacterium | reverse complement strand
CATACTGCCAACCTTCAATTCTGCTGTCTTCAATATTTTCGGGTTCCGGTTTTATTGTGCCTGTTAAGTCAGCGTCTTCCGAAATAACTCCAAAATCAATATCCAGTTCAGCTCCGGTTAAATTGCCTTTGAACCAAAGCTGTATTTTTTCCATATCACCCAAGTCTATTCCGGTTCTTGAAATAGAATTTACAATTGATATCTCAGGAGCAGACCAGCTTTTATCGGAACCAGGGATATCATAATCCACTTCCACAACCCAGACTCTTTCATCTTCATCCCTGGATACGTTAGGATTTATGTCACTGAGATATTTATCGTCATCCTCTTCAAGGTCTATCCAGGAAGGGCTGGCCACCTTGTCGGAAGGAGTAGCAGCTATCTGCCACAAATCTGGCCTTAAAGATACGCTGCGGGTAATGCGTATTCCGTCCATATCGTCTATCATTGCTTTGCCTATAGTGTTTGGATTCATCTCACTGCGCGCAACTTCGGCGCTTATACGTGTAGGAAAAGGATTCCATCGGCCCGTCGGTATTGTCAGGTCAACATTGCTGCCCAGGACCAACGCGCTCTGGGGCGTCTGGCCTACCCTGGGTATTCCTTTTTCCGCAGCGGCAAAATTATAAAGCAGAGTACCTCCCATCGAAAGATTACGGGAGAATCTATAATCAAGCCGCAGGCCTACAAGAGTCTCCTGCTGGGCTATTCCAAAAGGCATATACTCGTAAGTGGCCCTTATTGTTGTTGTTTCATCTATTTCTTCCGGACGGAGAAAGGTTATAAAACCGGACGGGTAATCTATTATGTAATCCGTATTGCGGTTTAAAACCCTTCCGTCCATTACTATCCGCTCACTGCCCCTTACAATATTAGGACGGAGAAAATACTGTCTTATCCTGCTTTTAAACTCAACATAGATTATATACTTGTGCTGGGGGTCACGGGTGTCGTATATCCCCTTTTGGTCATTAGGATCAAACGGCATTTTATGTGTAAACTCAAGTATGCCGCGGTCATAATCAACTGTATAATCGGGCTCGGGCGGAGTAACAGTTTTTCTATTGGTGTCAAGAAACCTTATGACAAAGTCATCTCTTGATATTCTTGATGCGCCAAGACTATAAAAGTTTTTCCTCTCGTATTTGTCAACTATTTCTCCCCCCTGACGGTCCTCATCCGCAAAAATAACCGGGTAGGTCTCTCCGACCTTGCCTTTGCTGCCCGTAAACCTCACTGCCGTTATATAATGCCTGGAAAGTGAGGATGAAAAAGTCAAAATTCCGCTTTCGTGGTCTACCGTAAAATCCCTCCCGGCAACAAGCCTCACAAAATAATCTTCGTAAATCGTCCCCGAAAGATATTTTACATCTATCTTGTCTCCGGTTTCGCTTGAACCGTCACGGACAAACACTTCCACCGAACCGGGTACTATCGGAAGATGATTCACCGCAGTATCTACATCGATGCTGTAATGCCGGCGCCTTATATAGCCGATATCCCTTATATCCCGCCTGGTAAAAGTTGTATCACCGGTAAATTCCTTGACTTCAGTCCTTCCCTTTGTCTGTGAAGCAATAGCTATAAAATCAAGGTTTCGATAACGTCCCTTGACTCTGGCCCCGAAAACGCTTCTGGAATATCCTATAAAATGTGTTCGCGGAAGGGAGAGTGTTATGTCCCCGAAAGCCGCCTCCTGTATTATTTCATCCGGGTATCCTTTGTATACTACCGAGATACGCCTCGCGGACTCATCATAAGCGGGCTTAGTGTCGTCGTAGTTCACGTCAACTGTAATTTTGTCTCCTACCTGACCCTGTATGCGGACCCGTAGTTCCTGGTCCATCTCAAAGCCCCTTAAAAGTCCGGGAGGATTTCCGGTGAGAGTTCTTTCTTCTTCATCTCCCAGCCAGAAGGAATGTCCTGTTTTAAGCGCTATCGACTTTCTTCCGGTTATCTGAAGACGGGCTTCATACGGAAGTTCAGGCATGGCCGCGGGGTAATCTGCAACGGAAGGCCTATCAGGATATGCATCGATTAAATCAATTATATCGTCAGCATCGGGGCCGACATATATATCTTCGTCCTTTTCTCTTCTTATTCTGTCAAAAAGTTCACGGTCAAATTCAAGATTATATATGTCAAGAGCCCTGTCAAAATCATCAATTTCTTCCCTTTCCTTTTGATCAGAGTCAAAATAATCAAGGGCATCATCATCAATAAGATTAAGAGCCTTAAGTCCCGGCGCTACTGAAGCAAGCAGAGCAAAAACACAAAAAAGCGCCGTCAAATATTTTCTTATACTTTTTATTTTAATTAACAGACCTCACCTATATACATTATATTCTTATCTTCTTCCTTTTTTCCTTGAAAAGTTTCTTTGGCCTGCCAACCCGGGTTTAGGACGCGTCGGGAAGATAACAAAAGAAAATTTTACATTCTAATTATAAATTATAATTGAAATAGAGGTATAATTTCAACTTACATTTTTACTTTTCAAGTCAAAAATTATATAATAAAAAATATCGAATCTCCTTGGAAAATATTAAAAGAACCAAAAAGGCTCTTTTTAAGACAATAAAAAATTTCAAAATTGCAAGAAAAATGCCTGCTTAATATATAATATGAAAATTTTAACCGCCTATACCTTAAAAATGTTTTTGCCGACACTGGCCATCAGCCTGTTTCTTTTCTCCTTTATACTTATAATGGAAAGACTTTTCCAGATGGTTGAAATTGTTCTTACAAAAGGAGTCGGGGCCGGTGAAATATTTATACTGATTTTATATTCTCTTCCTACCATCCTAGTTCTTACAGTACCTATGTCCGCCGCCGCTGCCAGCGTAATAACCTTCGGAAAAATGGCTTCTGACAGGGAAATAACCGCCATCCGAACATCGGGCAATTCAATCTACCCTATAATAAGGCCAGCTGTCGGCGCCGCTCTTATAATAGCCCTTATAATGATACCCTTTAACTACCATATAGCACCCGCAAGCAATTACGCTTTTCGCTACCGGTTCACCCACCTGGCCTACAGGGAACCTGCTATCCAGATTGAAGAGGGAACACAGGTAGAAATTGGAGAATATACACTGATGGCGCATTCCGTTAATCACAGGCGGCAAACTCTGACTGAAGTGATGATTAATAAACCTGCTGACTCCCAGGAGCCCGAAATGTTTATTTCCGCACGGAGAGGAATATGGAAAACAGAAAAGGACAGCTCTCTTGTTTTAATGCTTTATGACGGAGTCATACGTCATCAGCCGACAGGCAGGCCGGAAATATTGAGCAGCGTAGAATTTCAAGAATACTCAATAACAATACACAGAACAGAGGAAGATATCAGCGTAAGTAAAAACCTTGAGTCGAAAAGCTACGCTGAAATGAAAGAAGAAATAAGCAGGCTTAAAGAAAGAGGACTGCCTACAAAGACCGTGACCGCTCACCTGCATATCCGCGGTGCTCTGGCCGGCGCAGCGCTGGCGCTTGTTCTGTGCGGCATACCGCTGGGGCTCAGGGCGGAAGTCAAAGGAAAAACGATAGGAATAGGCCTCAGCGTAGCTGTTATTGCTATATACTATTTTCTTATGACAGGCGGAATCAAACTTGCCTTTAACGGGGATATAGCTCCATGGCTCGGAGTCTGGATACCGAATTTTATAATGGGGGGGCTGGGTGCCGTAATGATTGCTGTAAGTTTTAACCGGTGAAGTTAATACAGAAATACCTGGTACATTCTTTCGTTAAGCCCTTCTTTGCGGCTCTGGCTGCTTTTCTTATTCTTATGATAGTAACGCATTTTTTTGATTATATGCATACCTTCCTGGATCAGAAACCGCCTATAGATATGCTGGCAGTATACTTTTTAAACAGGACACCTAACTGGGTTGTGATGGTTATGCCGGTAGCTACCCTGCTGGCAGTCCTTTTTTCTCTCGGATCCCTTAAAAGACACGGTGAAATAACAGCTATCGGAAGTTCCGGGATAAGCATACTTAAAGCTCTTACACCCCTTGTTTTAATATCTATTCTTATAAGCATGTCCTCCCTCTTAATAAATGAAACTGTGGTCCCGTCAGCAAACAGAAAAGCAGAGGATCTTTTTCGAATTATACGGGGCAGGGAGCCCCGCGAAGCTGACGATGCAAGAGAAAATTTTTCCTATGCGGCGGCAGGAGACCGTTTTTACTTCATTGAAAAAATTTCAGAAGATACTCTTTACGGAATGAAGCTGATAGAATTTTTTAAGGGTACAACAAGAGAATCTTCCCGGATTACCGCTGAACGCACCGTATACAGCAACGGAATATGGAAACTTTATAACGGAACTATAAGAAAATTCTCTCCTGATGACGGCCAATCAATTTCATTTATGGAATTTGATGAGATCAAATCTGAACTTCCCGAAACTCCGGTTAATTTTGAAAAAGTTGAAGAAAATCCTGAAAGTATGGGTTTTATAAACCTTCTCAGGCATACCCGCAGAATTGAAAAAGGAGGTTTGTCTTCAAGAAGACACCGGGTTATTCTGCATCATAAGATATCCTTTCCATTTTCCAACACAATAATATTTATACTCGGAATACCACTCGCCCTTTGGGGAGGAATGAAAAGCAGAACAGCGGGGTTTTTTATTGCCCTTCTTATCTCTTTTCTTTACTGGGGATCTATAACAGTAGGGCGCGCTATTGGAGTCGGGGGTGTTTTACATCCAATGATTGCTGCATGGTCGGCAAATATAATATTCCTGATTATAAGCCTGGCTATGATGAAAACCGCCCGTATTTTTTAGAACCTGAGGACAAACGCGAGCGTATGGCTCAGCTGAGGGTCATCCCCCGCATACTCACCAAGCTCACGCCCGTAAAACGCATAGTTTATGGCACTCCCTATCCCGAAACCGGCTGTCGGATATCCCTGGTACAGGCCGCCGCGCAGTTTAAAAACCCTGCTGAGATGGAATTGGCATCCCAGATGCAGTTTGGTGAAAAAAGAAGCATCGGTAAAGTCATCGAATTTAATATCCCTGAGGTCTGCAGCAAGTTCAATTCTCCTGTGAGGAGTATATGCTGCACCTAAATCTATCCGGGCGGATATCTCGTCCTTTTCACCGTCCGGATACTCTATGGTTGACCCTAGAAAGTCCCTGACAGTAAACGCAACGCTCCACCTGGTAGATATATCATAGTATAATCCAAGGTCAAACCCAATTCCAGTTCCCGGCTCAAAGTCCTGGTCTTCCAGTTCTTCAAGAACTTCTTCTATTTCCATTATACTGCGTCTTGTTTTTTCCACCCTGGTTCTCATCATATATTTAACGGCAAAACCGGAATAAAGCT
>PWMP01000012.1 GCA_003558145.1 Elusimicrobiota bacterium | reverse complement strand
CGGGTGTAAACCGCGCTCTGCACGGCGACTTCATTACCGGAACCTTTATGGGTAAAACCGCCGGTGCCGCTGTAAAGGTCTTCCGTATTTTCACGTATAACAGTGAAATCTATTTCGGCAGGGCCCTTATCTTTAATGGGAGTCTCAACACCCGGATACAATTTAACCGGCCTGAGATTGATATACTGGTCCAGTCCGAATCTCAGTTTAAGAAGTATTCCTTTTTCAAGTACGCCGGGCTTTACGTCAGGATGCCCTATTGCGCCCAGATATATGGCATCAAATTTCTTAAATTCTTCTATTGCGGAATCCGGCAGGGTTTCACCGGTCTTTTTATACCTTTCCCCACCAAAATCAAAAGTTTCAAAATCAAATTTTATATCATATTTTCCGCCGGCGGCCCTGAGTACTTTAACTCCTTCCGCAACTACTTCCGGACCCGTACCGTCGCCGGGAATTACCGCAATCTTATAATTCTTACTCACCTTTTTTCGATTCCTCCCTTATTCTCTCCATCAAACCTCCGGCTTGTATTATATTCTGCAAAAACCCGGGAAATGACGGGAAAGAATATTTTTCTCCCGAACTTTTATTTTTCAGTTTTCCCTTTTTCAAATCAAGCTCAAGTTCATCACCTGACTGAGCCTTAAAATCTTTAACTTCTATTATGGGAAGCCCTATGTTTATGGCATTACGGAAAAATATGCGGGCAAAACTTTGTGCTACAACAGCCCCGATTCCGGCTGCCTTAATCGACAGGGGAGCATGCTCCCTGGAAGAACCGCATCCGAAATTTCTGCCTGCAACAATAATATCCCCGGGATTTATCTTTTTTGAAAAATCTTCATCAATACCCGCCATTGCGTGACAGGCAAGCACATCAGGGTCAGAAGTATCCAGGTATCTCGCGGGGATAATCTGGTCGGTATCTACATTTTCCCCGAACTTGAAGGCTCTTCCCTTTATTATAAATTTATCTTTTTCGGATTTCATTTTATTTTTCCCGGAGCAATTATATACCCCGCTACTGCCGAGGCGGCCGCTACCTCAGGGTTGGACAGGTATACTTCCGAATCTTTATGACCCATTCTTCCGGTGAAATTCCTGTTAGTGGTAGCCAGGGCTCTCTCTCCTGAAGCAAGTATTCCCATATGCCCGCCCAGACACGGTCCACAGGTCGGCGGAGACATAACGGCGCCGGCGGCGAGGAACACTTCGGCCAGTCCTTCTTTTACCATACGGGAATAAAGCGCTGCCGTAGACGGTATTACAATAAACCTTAAGGAAGAAAAAGCCTTTTTACCTCTTATGATTGCGGCTGCTTTGACGTAATCCTCCCACCTTCCGTTTGTGCATGACCCTATAACCACCTGGTCTATTTTTATTTTTTCAATCTCATTAACTGACCGGGAGTTAGCAGGCGAACCGTGAAGAGCAACCTGCGGAGCAATCTGCGAGCAGTCAATTTCCATAAGGTCATCAAAATCTTTATCTGTTTCAATGGAATAACCGGCTGGAGGGGGACTATAAGGCCGCTGCGCTCTTTTTTCGGTATAATCAATAACCTTATCGTCAACTTCCATAATTCCGTACTTGGCTCCGCACTCTACTGTCATATTGGCAATAGTAAACCGAGACTCAAGAGAAAGTTCTTTAAGGGCTTGCCCCGTAAACTCCAGACCCTTGTAAAGTGCTCCGTCAACACCTATCTGCCCTATCAGGTAAAGAATTATATCTTTCCCTGACACATATTCACCAAGCTTGCCATTAAGTACAATTTTTACCGCTTCCGGAATTTTAAACCAGGCCTTTCCGGTCATCCAGGCTGCAGCTACATCGGTAGATCCCATACCGGATGCCAGGGCTCCCATAGCGCCGTAAGTTACGGTATGTGAATCAGCCCCGACAACTATATCCTGGGGCACAACTAATCCCTGTTCGGTCAGCAGAACATGTTCAATACCGCATCCGGCGTCAAAAAACTTAACACCGTGCCTGTGGGCAAAATTCCTTACTTTTTTCACCTGCTCGGCGGAGTTTATGTCTTTATTGGGCGTAAAGTGATCGGCTACCAAAACTACTCGCTCCGGATACGCTATTCTTCCTTCCGAGTGTTTTTCAAATGCATCTATGGCCAGAGGCGTAGTGATGTCATTTGAAAGAATAACATCTGCATCAGCTTCAATAAACTGACCGGCCGTCAGTTTTTTCGCGTCGACATCCGGTTTTCCTGATAAAATATTCCTTGCAAGACTCATTTTAAAGGTGTGCCCTCATCTTTTCACCGGTTCCTTTTTTGAGAAGCTTCATCCTGTTAAGGGCGGCAATGTAGGCCCGTGCCGAAGCCTCTATGATATCAGTAGAGGCTCCTCTACCGTGGATCTCCTGCTGTGATTTCTTTTCCCTTATGCTGACGGTCACTTCACCCATGGAATCACCTCCGCTGCTTACCGCCTTTATCTGGTAATCAACGAGTACGGGATTAATTCCCGTAATTTTATTTATAGCTTTATAGCATGCATCTACCGGCCCGTCTCCGCATGCCGCTTCCTGACAGACTTTTTCTTTACCCTTTTCATCAGCTATTTTAAGTCTGACTGTAGCAGTAGGCAGCGTTTTTGTGCCCGAAACAACATTCAGATAATCAATCTCAAAAAACTTCTTTACCGTCCCTATCTGATCCTCTACAAGAGCAAGAAGCTCATCATCAAAAACCTGTTTTTTCTTATCGGCCACTTTTTTAAATCTGTTAAAAAAAGCGTCCAAATCTATTTTCTCAGTATCAACCCCCAGGGCTGTCAAACGCTCTTTTATGGCATGGCGGCCCGAGTGTTTACCCAGGACCAGGGATTCTACTTTCCGCCCTATTGATTCCGGAGTCATTATTTCATAAGTAAGCTTATCCTGAAGAACCCCGTGCTGATGTATTCCGGCCTCGTGCCTGAAAGCATTCTCCCCCACAACAGCCTTGTTTTTCTGTACGCTGATGCCGCACAACCTTGAGACCAGGGCGGAAGCAGGATATATTTTTGTAGTATCTATGCCCAGTTCAAGGTCAAAAACATCCCTGCGCGTATATATGCTCATAACTATCTCTTCCATTGCAGCGTTTCCGGCTCTTTCGCCTATACCGTTTACGGTACATTCTACTTGTGACGCTCCGTTCTGAAGCGCAGCCAGAGAATTGGCCGAAGCCATTCCTAAATCATTATGGCAGTGCACGCTTATCACCGTTTTCTCAGGCAGAGCCTGCCTTACCCGGGATATTATACTGCCAAACTCCTCAGGCATAGCGTAGCCCACAGTATCGGGAATGTTTATAGTAGACGCTCCCGCGAGCGCAGCAACGCTTACCGCTTCTTTCAGAAAATCAATTTCCGTTCTGGTTGCGTCTTCCGCCGAAAACTCTACGTCATCGCAAAGGGAACAGGCATATCTGACCGCCTTACCAATACTCTCAAGTATCTGCTCTTTATTCATCTTGAGTTTGGATTTGCGGTGTATGGGACTGGTTGCGATAAAAGTATGTATTCTTGGTTTTTTGGCATTCTTTACCGCTTCCCAGCATCTTTCTATATCCTTTTCAACAGCCCTTGCCAATCCGCACACGGAAGCCTTTTTCATTTCTGAAGCTATTACGCTTACCGCTTCAAAATCCCCTTCGGATGCAATCGGAAAGCCCGCTTCTATTACATCAACTCCCATATTCTCAAGCTGCCGCGCTACCTGAAGCTTTTCGGCCATATTCATGCTGGCGCCGGGCGATTGCTCGCCGTCACGCAGTGTCGTATCAAATACGATCAGTTTTTTCATATTATTTTTTTAGCCAATCCATCATATCTCTTAACTTAGCTCCGGTCTTCTCTATCAAGTGCTCTTCCATTTCCTTGCGTTTTCTTTTAAAAACGGGAAGACCGTCTTCATTTTCCTTTATCCATTCCTCGGCAAATTCACCCGACTGGACTTCCTTTAAAACCGCTTTCATTTCCTCTTTAGTTTGAGGTGTTATTATTCTCTCTCCCCTTGAATACTCTCCGTATTCTGCGGTATCGGATATGGAATAATTCATATAGGAAATACCCTTTGCATATACCAGATCTATAATGAGCTTCATCTCATGAAGACATTCAAAGTAGGCAATCTCCGGCTGATAGCCGGCTTCGACAAGGGTTTCAAAGCCTTTCTTCATAAGCTCAACTACACCACCGCACAGGACAACCTGCTCGCCGAAAAGGTCCGTTTCTGTTTCTTCGGTAAAAGTAGTCTCTATAACTCCGGCCCTGGTGCCGCCGCAGGCTTTTGCATAGGCAAGAGCCAGATTCATGGCCTTGCCGGAGGAGTCTTTTTCGACAGCCACAAGCATAGGAACTCCGTTGCCTTCCTGGTAAACCTGTCTGACAAGATGTCCCGGCCCCTTGGGAGCAACCATTACCACGTCGCAATTTTCCGGCGGAACAATTTTTCCGTAGCGTATATTAAACCCGTGAGAAAAACCCAGAACCGCTTTCTCTTTCGATGCCAGAATATCCTTAATCTCTTCAAACACTTTTGCCTGTACGGTATCCGGGACAAGCATCTGTACCCAGTCAGCCTGGGCGGCTGCTTCGGAAGCGCTGACGGGATTAAAACCGTCCTTTACAGCCTGATTATAATTATCGGTGCCCTGCATTTCAGCCACAACAACATTAACCCCCGAATCCCTCATGTTAAGAGCCTGGGCGTGACCCTGGCTGCCATAGCCGATAACAGCTATTTTCATCCCTTCAAAATTTTTTAAATCCGCGTCCTTTTCATAGTAAATTTTCGCACTCATTATTTTCCTCCCCTTTCAAGCGCTATGGAACCGGTCCTTGCCAGTTCCTGGATATTATAAGGTTTTATAAGTTCTATAAAAGCCCTTATTTTATCTTCATCGCCCGTCATCTCTATGGTCAGCGTATCCTGACCGACATCAACAACTTTTGCCCTGAATATAGAAGCCATCTGCATTATTTCGGGCCTGATGTTCTTTGATGCCTTGATTTTTACCAGTATCAGGTCTCTCTCTATGTAGTCAACGTTCAGAAAGTCTTTCACTTTTATGATTTCCGGAAGCTTGTTGAGCTGTTTCGTAACCTGCTCAAGTACCGACTCGTCGCCCCCCACTACAATAGTCATTCTGGAAACCTTCGGGTCTTCAGTCGCCCCGACAGCAAGAGAATCTATATTATAACCACGGGCGCTGAAAAGACCGGATATCCTGGCCAATACACCGAACTTATTCTCGACTAAAACTGAAATTGTATGTCTCATGAACTTAACCTCCTTTAATTTTAAGCCATCTCCAGCAGAATCTCGTCAAGATCTGCGCCGGCCGGAACCATCGGGTAAACATTCTCT
>PWMP01000198.1 GCA_003558145.1 Elusimicrobiota bacterium | reverse complement strand
TTGATAGTTTCAGGGAAAACATTTGCGTATCAAGGGATTTAAAATCCTCCTCAGCCGAGTTGCGGTCTTCGGGCGACAGGGTGATGATAATGGGGGCTAAACTCTCCCTGTCAAGATGTTGAACCAGCAATCGCAGCTGGCTGAAGGGGCCGCCTTTTCTCATGGTAGATACGATATACGCGATTTTTATCAAATGAATTCCCCCGTCTTTAAACCGGTTTTGGGATTATACTTCCTTTCTGCCCCCCGGGTCAAACGTTTCCTGCCGCTCTTGCTGGCGAAGAAGAGAACTTAGCGCACCTTCGGTGCGGACTTGTTAATCATCTGTACGTTCTCCCATACACTTCATCCTGCCGTGGCATTTCGGACATGTCAGAGTCGGGTATACTCCCTTCTTACTCCCGAAGAAGGGCAGTATATATTTGCTATCGGGAGAAAGATATTCGGCATGGCTGTTTTTGATAAGAAAGATGCGCGGGAAAAACTGATTCCGAAATACGGAGCCTGTCCTGGCGCCAGTTTTTATTTTAAAACGCAATACCCCCAAAAACCTTGCATAAAAAACCGCCGGCCTTTATAATACCCGCAGAGAATTCAACCATTAAACACGCACCCGAAAAAACATAGAAGAGAAAATCTAAAGTTGAAAAGAGGACAAAACCATAAATACTTTTTTCCGGCGCTTGCCGCTCTTGCGACCGTACTTGTCCTCAAGCATCTCAGTTTTGATTCCTGGCTCGCGACACATTTTCTTTTTTCTTTTGATGAAGGTTTTTATTCCAGAGCGCTCATCGGGACATTGCTTCAATCGGCCGCGCCGCGACACGGCGGCTCGCTGTCTGCAATATACACGATTTCAGGTTTAAGCACGCTGGTTCTTTCATTAATCCTCGCTTATCTGGGGTTTCGCTACTGGAAGCTGAAGAAGAATGACACAGCCCTGCTTTTCGCGCTGGTTTTAATATCATCCACGGGAACTATTTCTTTTTTCGCCAATACGAGCGGATTTTTCGACCAGCCAGGCTACATATTGGCTATCGGGACCATACTGCTTCTTCCGAAAGTTCCCCGCAAGGCTCACTGGTATATTACGGGCGGGGTATCCGTAGTTCTGGTTCTCATACATGAAGCGCAATTGCTCCTTGTCGCCCCTGTCATGGCCGCATGCGCGCTTTCATACAACACGGCCGAAATCAACACAGCATTCAACCCCGTAAACCAGCCGCTTTTTTCCCTGCTTTCAATCATTCCCGCCGCCGTTACAGCTCTGCTGATTTTTGAATTTGGGAAGCTTGAATACTACCCCGAAGCGTTTAACGAAAAACTCGCAAATTTGGGTGAATCCGCCGATTTCCCGGTCAGCACGGGTTCGCTGATGGTGCAATTCAGGACAATCCGCGGAAATGTCGCATACACTCTCGATATTATCCGGGGAAGAACTATAATAACCACTTTTCTCGCTTTTACGGCGCTGGCGCCCTCAGGAATCGCGGGTTATATTCTTTTAAAAAAAGCGGTAAATACGGAGGCGGGAAAAGACGGAGATAAAAATTCAAAGGCAGCAGGCGCCTTGATAATTTTATACTGTTTCGCACCTCTGCTTCTTGTCTTCTTCGGGCACGACTACCCCCGGTGGATGGCTTCTGTCATAACAAATCTCTTTATCGCGGGAATAGCAATAGAATTGAATAGAAAATCTATTCCAGGGGAAGAAAATGTGCATTGCAGCAACCGCGCACTTAAAGCATTTCTGCTGTGGACTGTTATATTTTCCCTGGCAATCGGGCCTATTTCACCTACAGAAGCACCGGAAACATTGACAAAAATCATTGAATACGCGGGCAGAGCATTCAGAATGCTGTTTTGAATTCAAAAAGCTTGAAACTATCATAAAAACCTGAGGACTTCCTAACGATAATTATTCGGAACTTATCTTACGGGTCTTCCTTCAGTCAGAGAACCATCCACAATCCTGCAGGGTTTTCCGCCGAGATCATACAACGGATTATCTGCCGGACTGTCGCTGACGACTCTTATAATTTGAGTTTCTTCCATAGATGTTTTTTGATTAGTTAACCAATCCATAAACCGCCTGACTTTTTCTGCTCCATAACAGTTGGAAGATGCAAATTTTGAAGGACAGCCCGGCTGCGTTTCCGTTGCTATTACCACTGCATCTTCCATGTATTTGCGCGCCCCCTCTATTAAAACCCCGGGGCCCGCCGAGATAACCAGGGGGATGATGCCATCTTCCCTATCCTTCCGCGCCAGAGACGCTGTCGCTTTTATCAGTTTTTCGGAAGCCCGCGCCCAAAAGGCCTCCACCATCTCCTCCCTGTCATCCATCATGCGGTACCAACGACTTTTTGCAGTTTCTTTGTTTATGAATCCGAGATAATAACCTGCGCAGAAGATGCTGAACACGACGGCAGCCCATATCCTCCATGGCCGCTTTCTCAGGCAGTACAGGGCATAATCGCGCGCGCTGTCTCCGCTGTACAGAGTTTTGTCAAAATCATATATTGAGACCTTCATATGCCCGCCCCGGCTAAAATCCTGCCAGCCGCCTTGCTCTTTTGAAATGGTTTTTTTAGAAAAATTTCTTTAGAAAACCCAATATCCCCTGTTTCCAGGGCGCCCTGTGCGAAATCCCGGATTCCTTACTGAATGTATCAAGTGCTTCAAGATACCACTTAAAATTTCTTATCAGCGCATCTTTATTTGAGTATTCGGGGGTGAACCCCAGTTTTTCTTACGCTTTATCTATCGCCACAAAGGAATCTCTCCAGGCAGTTTCATAAACCCACTTGTAAAGCGGCGATAAACGCAAAAATTCAAGTATCCTTAACCCCCATACGGCAGGCTGCGCCGGGAAGGGTATGATCCTTTTCCCATGGCCGGCTTCATCCAGCACCGCCTGCCAGTCTTCCTTCATGGTTGTGAATTCTTTTGCGCCGATATTGAAAGTGTCGTTAACTATGTCTTTATCCTTTGCCGCGCATAAATAGATTGACTCGCAAAGGTCCTCGACATCCAGCAGCTGATACCTGTTGTTTCCGCTTCCTATCATGGGAAAGTTCCTGGCATCGTTCGCCCAATCGTACAATAGAGCAAACACTCCCAATCGTTCGGGTCCTATGAAGGATTTAGGCCGGAGGATGGGCACGCACATGCCTTTCCCGCGATATTCCAGGCAGGCTTTTTCCGCTGATATCTTTGCGTTTCCATAGTGCCCCACCCCGGCCAGCCTGTCATCTTCATAAAGGGGATGATGGTCCGGAATACCATACACCGCTGTTGACGAGATGTGTATAAATCGATCAGCTTTTTTATTGAATGCTTCCTCCAGCAGGTTTCTTGTCCCGTCAACATCAGTGGAATAAATGTCTTCTTTTTTGTAGAGAGGCAGCGCGGCGGCGGCATGTACAATCAATTCTACCCCTTCTACTGCCCGGGCTGCCGCCTGCCTGTCCCTTATATCCCCTTTCATAAAATCAATTTTATTCTTCTCGGGATAATCAAAATCGGCAAAATCAAGAACCCTGATATCACCGAGCCCCCTGTTTAAAAAATGTCTTATGAGGTTTATCCCCAAAAAGCCCGACCCGCCGGTAATCAATATCTTCACGTAAACCCCCTGTTTTGAAGTTACAGCTGTTCTCCCTACAAACCGAAATATATCACGGATATTACAGCCAGCAGCCACAGCAGAATATTGAGCTGCATCAACTTGTCTGAAAGCAGCATTTTGACCGGATCTCCGCCTTTCATAATCTTATGTCCGATATACAGGTAACGAAAAATTCCATAATAGACAAAGGGTATCGTATAAATCAGATTCTTCGTGCCGAATTCCTGCACCGTTCTCGTGTCAACGGTATACAGCATGTACACAACCACAATTGATGAAGTAATAACAGCCGTCATCTGATCGATAAAATAGGCGTTATATTTACTTAGAACCTTGCGGTGATTTCCGGCTTCGGAATTCAGAAGCCTTAATTCCTCCCACCTTTTATTGAACCCCAGAAACAGGGCCAGAAGAACTACCATGAATATTATCCAGTGAGACATCTCCACGCCGGCGACAACACTTCCCGCAAGTATTCTCAGGAAGAAAAAACCCGCGATAGAGAACACGTCAATTATAACAGCATCCTTCAAAATTTTTGAATAGAGCACATTGAATGCCAGATATCCCAGAACCACCCATCCGAACAGGTGGTTTAACAGAAAGGAAACCGGCAAAGATACCGCTAACAGCTCCAGAGCCAGAGCGGCGGCATCCTTCACTGAAACCTTTCCCGAGGCGATAGCCCTAAACCTTTTGACTGGATGTTTTTTGTCATTTTTGAAATCGATAATATCATTAAAAAGATAGGAGGCGCCTGCAACCATTGAAAAAAGAAAAAACGCGGCTGCTGCTTTTAGAACTGTCTCAGGATCAAAAAGTTTTCCGCCGAATATAACAGGCAGAAAAATAAAAAAATTCTTGATGCAATGCCTGGGGCGCATGGCTTCAAAAAGGTGTTTCACCAGAAATTGTCGTCCTTTTCTGACAAATAGGGTTTAACGACAATATCAGTATAATGGAAGCAGCTGATTAAGACAAGAAATTATTTAGAGCATGATGCAACCGTATCATGCGTCTAAAAGGACAGGCTTTTCAGCCCCTGTTACATAATAGGACCGGGATAAAAGGGGGGGGAATCTGCTATAATGAAAGTCTCAACCACAAGGAGGTTTTCGTTATGGGAGCAACTAAAGAAGAAATGGTCTGCGGAAGAAAAATATGGCACAGAAAGTAATGAAATGCGGCTTTGGTATGGACAAAAACCCCGTTGTTTCTGATTCTCACTGCCGAATGAAAATACAGCAGGCTTTAGCTTTACTTGCCGGCGCATTTAAATATTTCTTCAGTCAAAAGCCTCGGGCGGTTTCTGGAATGACTTTGCATCCTGTAGAATATAACATGGAAGATTAATTAAATCTTTTCCCAAGATGCAGGATAGACCGGAGAGTTTTTAGAAGGATGACCATATCAAATAAGAAAGAGCGGTTTTTTATATAATACAGTTCGTATTTAAATTTCTCTTTGGCCTCTTCTACACTGGACGACGCTGGATAGTATAATTGAGCCCATCCGGTCAATCCCGGCTTTTCAAGATGCCTGATGTCATAATATGGTATCTCTTCCTTAAGTTTTTCTATAAAATATGGTCGTTCCGGGCGGGGACCTACAAAAGATATGTCCCCTTTTAGTATATTATAAAACTGCGGAAGCTCATCCAGATGCAGCTTTCTTAAAATTTTCCCGATTCTTGTAACTCTATTGTCTCCCGGGGTGCACCATTGCGGCCCGTTTGATTCAGCATCCTGGTTCATTGTCCTGAATTTATAAATCCAGAAAGGTTTTTCA
>PWMP01000073.1 GCA_003558145.1 Elusimicrobiota bacterium | reverse complement strand
GAATAACTCCTCCGGCGGGCCCTCCGGAGGAGTTATTCCTCTTAAGCATCTTGATACTCCCGTTGACTATGAAAGCCTGCATAAACTAGGTTCCATAATGGGCTCGGGCGGAATGATAGTAATTGACGAGGACGACTGCGTGGTTGACGTTTCTAAGTTTTACCTCAGATTTTGTGTGGACGAATCCTGCGGAAAATGCGTACCGTGCCGTATAGGTGGGTTCCAGCTGCTGGATATACTCAGCCGTATTACCCACGGCAAAGGAAAGCAGGAGGATATAGATAAGATTAAGAGAATTTCCCATACTCTAATGAAAGCTTCTCTTTGCGGATTGGGGCAGACAGCGCCTAACCCGATAATTTCCACGCTTAACTATTTTGAAGAAGAATATCTTGAGCATATAAATAAAAAGAAATGCAGAGCCGGCATCTGTCATGAGCTTCTTGAATTTACTATTGACAGTAGCCTATGCAGAAAATGCGACCTGTGCGCAAGAACATGTCCGGTGGGAGCAATATCCGGCAACAGGGAGCTGGGGTATAAAGTCGATACCGAGAAATGCATAAAGTGCGGAGAATGTTTTGAAGTATGCAAATTCGGAGCGGTAATAAAGAAATAAAATGAAAAAAAATATGATAAAAGCAAAGATATCCGGAATAGAAGTAAATGTAAAGGAAGGAACTACTATTCTTGAGGCTGCCAAAACCGTGCATGTAGGAATACCTACCCTTTGCAAACATGCTGACCTTCCCCCTACCGCAGGCTGCGGAATATGCGTTGTGAAAATAAAAGGATCCCATAAAATGCTCAGGGCATGCTGTACTCCTATAGAAAACGGTATGGACATAATAAGCCAGGATCCTGAATTAATTGAAGTAAGAAGGACAATACTTGAACTTATTCTTTCAAACCATCCTAACGACTGCCTTAAATGCGGTAGAAACAACAACTGCGAACTGCAGACTTTGGCTGCGGATTTTGGCATAAGGGAAGACTCTTTTGAAAAACTTTTAAGAAATCTACCCGAAGACAGGTCAACAAAAACAATAGAACTTATACCCCAGAAATGCATACTATGCGGCAGGTGCATAAATGTCTGCCAGCAGATACAGGATGTATGGGCTCTTTCCTTTCTTGAAAGGGGTTTTTACACAAGGATATCGGCAACAGGCGACATAGAACTTGCCGAATCTCCCTGTATAAAATGCGGACAGTGCAGCGCTCACTGCCCGACCGGAGCCATATTTGAATATGACCAGACGCAGAAGGTGTGGGACGCTCTTATGGACCCGGATAAATTCTGCGTGGCGCAAATTGCTCCCGCGGTACGCGTTGGAATAGGAGAAGAATTCGGCTATCCGCCGGGAACTAAGCTCACGCATAAACTTTACGCCCTGCTGAAAAGAATCGGATTCAGCGGCGTTTTTGACACCAGCTTCGGCGCTGACGTAACTATAATGGAAGAAGCGACGGAATTTAAAAGAAAGTTTGAGAAAGAAAAAAACAAGCTTCCTCTCATAACATCCTGCTGTCCGGCCTGGGTAGATTACATGGAAAAATACTATCCGGATATGATAGAACATTTTTCTTCCTGCAAATCGCCTCATCAGATACTGGGAGTGCTTTCAAAAACCTACTATGCTGAAAAGCATAATATAGACCCATCTAAAATATTTATGGTTTCCATTATGCCGTGCACTTCAAAGAAATATGAAATAACAAGAAGCAGTGAAATGGCCTCATCCGGATATCCGGATATAGATATTGTTCTTACTACGCGCGAACTTGCAAGAATGATAAAACAGGCTGACATACGGTTTAAACATCTGCCCGGGGAAGATCCTGACCATATACTGGGAGACTATACGGGAGCCGGGGTAATTTTCGGCGCGACCGGAGGAGTGATGGAGGCAGCACTACGCACTTCTTATAAACTTATGACCGGGGAAAATCTGAAAGAACTTGAAATCAAAAAAGTGCGCGGATTGAAAGGGATAAAAGAAGCAAGCATAGATATTAAGGGAATACAAATAAAAGCGGCCATCGCCCATGGTATGGGAAATGTCGGCGCCGTGCTGGAAAAAGTAAGAGAAGCTAAAAAGGAAGGAAAAGAAACCCCTTATCATTTCATCGAAGTAATGGCCTGTCCCGGCGGATGCGTAGGCGGCGGGGGCCAGCCCTACGGAGTCAACAATGAACTAAGGCAGAAGAGAGCAGCAGGACTGTACTCCGATGACCGCCAGCACAAAATCAGGTGTTCCCACGAGAACCCCTTTGTTAATGAACTTTATAAAAAGTTTCTTGGAAAACCTTTAAGCGAAAAAGCCCACAAACTCCTGCACAACAAATACAAAAAGCGCCCTGTCTACAAGAGATAAACCGCGGCTTTTCCTCTTTTTACAGCTTATTCCGTTGCTTGCACTGGTTTAAAAATTTTGTTAAATGTAAAATATGAATTTACCCGGAAGAATAAAGTAAAAACAATGGACACAGGATAAAACATATGAAAAAAATAATTTTACCGCTATCTTTAATACTTCTCTTTTCGGCATTCCCGGCTGCAACTTCACTGCACGGATTTTCCGAGGAAAATATCGCTGCTTACAAACAGATCTATGAAAGCCTGACCCGTGACAGTCATCATTTGCAGGAGGCGGAACAAAATTCCCGGGATATAGAACAGCTGGAACGCCGGCTTGCCCCGAAACTGGAAGAATATAGCCGGCTTAAAAAACAGACCGACGAGCTTTTTGATAACGCCAGGTACCTCAGCCGGAAAATAAGTGATATAGACGCAACGCTTGCCAGGCTGAGCGTGGCAACGGCCAGGGAAGTTCTGAGAGTACTGTTGAGGCTTCTGGTTGAAGCTACTGATGCAATGATGTCCCGCAGCGCTACAGATCAGGCGATAAGATATACAAGAGCTGCAATAGACGAGGTCACTAAGGCCGACGAAGAACAGCTGCCCGTACTGGTTGAGATGATAAGAAGACGAAGGGAAGCCGAAGAATCCCGCCAGGAGATGAGAGATGAGATAGAAAAACAGCGGGCCCGGGCCAATGAACTTATGCCGAGGCAGAATGAACTTGAGACCCGGATAAGTCAATTGAACAGGAAGATAGAAATGCTTCTTCGCCAGAGAGACCTTAACCTCAGTAACCACCAGAACAGACTGGACCGGTATTTAAGAACAGTCCCTGACGAACTTGTACGGGCAGCAGAGGATTCGGAAAGAGATATTGATACCGCCTCCCGCCAGGCCCGGGGGGCCGTAAGTAGAAGAGAGCCTGACTTCTCCCCTTTCATATCCCTTCACCGGCAGCTTGCCGAAGCGATAATAAACAGCAGAATAACAGGCGAAAAATTTCAATCCCGGTGGGAAGAGACCCGGCAAAAGGCAGAGAGGCATTACAGTTATGCCGAAGAAGCCGAAAATGCCTACTCACAGTACCGGCGCAAGGCTGACTCCATAATGGGCGAGGTTAACTCCGCCAGGCGGGACTTTCTATCAAGGCTGAGTGAATTAGACGGAAGGATTCTTGCCATAGACACGGATTTCATAACCAGGCTTGAATCCGGCTACGCGACAAGGATTTCTAATATTGAAAGAGTCCTTTCAAGGAAACCCGGCCGGGACGAGCCCAGCCTCGCGGAAATGCGACAGCTCCGGGAATCCTCTGAAACTCTTGCGCAGAGGTATTCGGACCTCTCTGTGTTTCTCCAGACAGGGAATGAAACTTTTGCAAGGCAACTGGATAGAGCCGTTGAAACTTTTGATGAGGTTTTTCTTGAAAGAGATATGAATCTGCGGGCGGGTAAAAACCTGGCACAATACGCCGGCTACAGCCAGCCGCCAAACCTTGAGGAACAAGAAACACTTATCAAGCGGGGCAGGAAAATCATAACGGAAGGCCCGCTGTCTTTCATATACAGGATGGAGACAATGCAGAAGGCAGCCAATTATGAGGAAAAAGCGGTTTTTTACGCGTTACAGCTGCAGGCAAACGAGGACTATCAATCCGCAGCCGAAGCTTTTATAAGCGCTGCGGACAACTTCAGTGCCAACATACCTTCCATAAGAGACTTTTTCTCTTCTGAAGTTGAAGAAATATACAGGATCTCAAACGCAATAATTAACTGGGAAAGATATTATGAAAGATTCAAGGATAATCCCCGCGCGTCACTCGGAAGGCAGACCCGGAGTAAAATCAGCAGGTATACCCTTGAAGACCACAACGAAAAAATTGCATTCACCGAAAATCTTCTCGCCTCAATTAACAGGTATTCTCACGAATACGGCATACTTTTCTCTCCATACAGCGACCTGAAGGACGCCAAATATGTCCTTGAAATTCAATCTTCGAATATAAAACCACTTATTGAAAAGGAAACCGAAGCACGGGAAGTATACAGCGCCTATGAAAGGTTCGTCACCCGCTCATTTAATTATCTCGATAATTTTAATGAATATCTAAGGATAGCCGGAACATTTAAGGCGCTCAAAGATGAACTCCTCGCAGATTTCAAAAATGCATATAACGGGTACAGTTCCGTAATCAACGGTTACGATACCGCAGGCGACCGGGCAGCTTACGCTTCCCGTTTTTTTGACGAGCGGGGCCGTTATACCGAGGGAACTCTGCCTGCCGACGGTATTATGAGCAAATACCGGAACTTTGTAATGCCTTTCAGCTCCGATGAACTATGGAATGCCCGGAGGAGGGCCGAAGACGCGCGGCTCGGTATCTACAGCCTTGCAACCAAGGCTGGCCGGGAACTTTTTACCGGGCCCGAACTAATTGAGATGAGGATAGGGAACAGTACTTTCAGGCGCGGTTTTACATACGCAGCAAGACTGGCCGAGCTTGCAAGGGAGGACCTGACAAACGGGTCTGTTGTAATAGAAGGCGAACTCCGGGTTTACGGAAAACCTGCCGAAACAGTCCTTATCAGCAAAAATGGGGGGATGACATACAATTACCGGGCGGATATCACGGGTCCCGGAACTTTCCGCTACGAGTTCAGACCCGGCCCGGGAACAGAATATTACGTAACCGCTGTTGCAGTGGATCAAAGGGGAAACGAGGGAAGACGGTTCCCTTTCGGAGGCTCCGCAGATTTTGTTTATACAGGGTATTCATACGAGCGGGCGCTTGAGGTTTTCTTTGACAATATCGCCGAAAGTTACCGCCGGCAGGACCCGTTCTCCTTTATGAACAACGTTTCCTGGAACTACCTTGGCAGATACGAAAACCTTGAGAGGGCCGTTGAACGCGACTTTGAAAACTTTGACGCCATAGATATGCAGTTCAACGTTGAAAGCGTAACTCTCACACCTGACAGAAAGAACGCTACGGTAAAGGCGCGCTGGAGAAGG
>PWMP01000021.1 GCA_003558145.1 Elusimicrobiota bacterium | reverse complement strand
TGCAGGAAAAGGGAGCTGCAGAACTTGACAGGGCAGCTTCATACCACGGGGAATTTACAGGAGAAATTGAAAAAGAATTTTCCCGTCTCCTTCAAGAACATCCGGTCCGGGAGGCAGCCGGAATAATAATGCGAAATCTTTTGAGCAGCCCCAGGCCGGATCCCTCCGAAGCTAATGAAGTCAAAAGACAAATAAGAGAAAGAATATTGGCTGAAAGAGGAGAAGAAGAAATTAAAGATATTAAAATCCTTACAGAGAGAATTGAAGTTTTGCAGGAAGAAAAAAACTGGGCCCGTTCCGCAGAGTTAATTGCCCGGTTTATTTCTTCAAATCCCGAGATAAGGGAGGGCGCCGAAGCCCTTGAGGAAGAAGTTAATATTCAGGCTGCCCAATATCATTATGAAAGGGCTATGGAGTATGCCCGCGGCGGCCGCGGCTCGAGAGCAAGGGCTTCCGTAGAAGAAGCAAAAACATACGATGAAAGACATCGTGACAGGAGTATCAAACTGGGAAAAGAAGCGGCTGTTGATATGATTATTTCGGGTGATAATGTCAAAGCAATGGAAGAACTTAAGGCTCTTGCTGTTTTGCGTTACGAAGATATAGATCCTGAAATATATATTGATTTTCTGGAAAAGGAAGATGAAACAAACTTGATAGAAAAAGCAATGCGTAATTACCGGGCGGAGCAGTTTGAACGAGCGGCTGTTATATTTGAAGTAGTGCAAAGGGTAAAACCGGAAGAACAGCAGGCCCGGCTTTATTATCATATTTCGATGGCCAGGGTAAACATCCGCCGGCAGAGGCTGGAGGATGTAAGAGATCACCTGATAAGAGCGCTTGAAATATCTCCGTCCGAAGAAGAGGTTTTGATGATATTTGACCGTCTCCAGGAAGTAATGGACGTAATGGGAATAAGTTTGTAATATGTAAAGGATATTAATATGGCTTTGTATATTAAAAAATTTAAGCTTCCGGTTCTGACATTTTTAATTCTGCTGATATCAGCAGAATTTATATTTGCGGATGAAGAAGCGAATGTTTATATGGGACGCGCCATACAAAACTACCTTGAAGGGAACATAGAGGTATCAATAGAAAACCTCGCCGGGGCGCTTCTTATAGATCCTCAGCATAGCAGGGCAAAGGACCTGCTGGAGCGCGCAAGTTCCCGTATACTTGAGGATGTACGCGAAACCCGGCGTTATGACGAGGCTCTTGAGTACCTTGTCCTTGCCGAGTCCCGTTATTCTGATTCAGAAGTCATAAGATTAAATCTTACAGAACTAAGAATGCTGGCAGGCTATGAGCCCACGGACGAAACGGTTGAAGCCCCGGCCGTCGTTGAGCCTGCTGCTATAGCGGATGATACGGCTGTTGCGGAATACCGGAGTCAGATTGAAGAGCTTAACCGGCGCCTCCAGGCTCTTCAGGGCCGCCTTAACCGGGAATCGGGAGAAAGACGGCAGCTTGAGCAGGAGATAGAGAGAATAATGGCAGCTCGCTCAGAACTGGAAACAAAACTGGCAGAGGAACAGCAGATTTCAGCAGCTTTTCCTCTCTGGCCGGTTCTGGTTTTAATTACAGCCCTTATCCTTTTAGGCGTGTTCTTTTACATCATATTTAAGACTGAAACGGTAAAAGTTGTAAAAAATATAATAAAAGAGCGGCGGGATATGGAAGATCTTAAATCTTCATACGGCCGGGATACGGAAAAACTTGCTAAAAAACTTGAGGAGTACGGCAGGGCTTACCAGAGGGCAGACCACCTGGAGGAAAACTGGGAAAAAATTATAAAAATCATAGAAAAGCTTTCTGAAGGAGGCAGCACTTCAAAAGTAGTTCTTCCGGATTCTCCGGGAGGCAGAAAAGCCGTTACCGGCATTGACCCCAGGGTAAGAGGCCGGGCCGATAGCGTTGAAGTTATAGCGGAAATATTTTCCGGCAGTCCCAAGGCACCCGAAATGCTGAGGCCTTTTTTAACTGATGAAGACAACAGGACCAGGGCTAACGCCGCCGTTGCGTATCACAGGTATGACCCCGAAAAGTCCGCTGCCGTCCTTAAAGAAATGGCAGAAAACAGTGACAAATGGATGAGGCTCTCAGCTGCCTGGGCTATGGGAGAGGTAGGAAGTTCTGCAACAACCGCAATTCTAGAAAAACTTCTTGACGACACCGATACGCAGGTTAAAAACAGGGCCCGGCTCTCATTTGAAAAAATAATGCAGGAAAAAGACGGTTCCGAAAGTGTAAAAAAAGAGGAAACTTAGAATTTGATTTTAAAGGCCTGCAGTGATATAATAAAATTTTTCAGTGGAGAAGGAAAAAAAATTTCTGGTTGATTTTATGTTGGGACGTCTTGCCAGGTGGCTTAGAATACTGGGGTTTGACGCCGCCTACTATAAGGATAAAGAGAGAGAAGGAATAATTTACCGTTCTTTGAAGGAAAAGAGAGCAGTCATTACGCGGGATGCTTCTTTAAGCAGCCGAAAAGCCCTGGCTCTGTTCAGGGTGAAAAGCGATAACTACCTGCATCAGTTAAAGGAAGTTTTGAAAGAATTTGAATTAGAAATAAATCCGGATAGAATATTCAGTCGCTGCAGTGAGTGCAATTTAATTACGGAGCCCGTAAAAAAAGAAAAGATCAGAAAAAAGGTTCCTGGATATGTTTTTGAAAACCATAATGCTTTTTCCTCATGTTCCGGCTGCGGAAAGATATACTGGATGGGGACACATAAAAACCTGATGGAAAAGGTTCTATTGAAAGCAGGGATTAAATGGAAATTACCGCAGTAAAACCGCATAAGAGAAAAAAAAACCGCTGCCGCGTATATATTGACGGCAAATTTGCTTTTGATATAGATGGCGCTGCCGTGGAGGAAAATAATATTCAAAAGGGCCTCAAAATTAGTGCTGCTGCTGTAGAAAACTTTAAACAGCGACATAAGTTTTCCAGGGCTCTGGATTACGGCAGGTTTCTTATTTCCTACAGGAAAAGATCGATTAAAGAACTTTCCGCAAGGCTGAAAAAAAAGGGATATTCCGGCTCTATTTCGCAAAAAGTTCTGAATGAACTTGAAAAATGCGGAGAAGTAGACGATATGGATTTTGCAGCCAGCTGGATCCGTAGCCGAAGGAGAAGCCGCCCTAAAGGTGAGTTTGCTATAAAAAACGAGCTAAGGGAAAAAGGGGTGGCAAATCATATAATTGAAGAAGCTCTTGAAAAGGTAAACCAAGATTCGCCACCGGACAGAGTCTCTCTTGCTCTTATGGCCTGCGAAGGAATGCTTGAAAACTACCGCAGTCTTGACAAAACTAAGGCCCGGCGGCGTCTACGGTCTTTGCTGTCAAGAAGAGGTTTTGATTTTGATACTATAAAAGAAGTTGAAAAAATTTCTTTGATGGATAATGAAACAGGAAATTTTTAAATGAAAGACAGTGAAATAAGAAAAAAATTTAAAGAATATTTTATATCCTCCGGACATGAATGGCGCGATTCCATTCCTTTAGTGCCGGTCGGTGACCCCAGTATTCTTTTCACTACAGCCGGGATGGTTCAGTTCAAAAATGAATTCCTTTCTTCCGCGGGCAGTGTTGAACGTGCGGCTTCAATACAAAAATGCTTAAGGACATCTGATATAGAAGAAGTGGGCCAAACGGCGCGGCACCTTACGTTTTTTGAAATGTACGGTAATTTTTCATTCGGGGATTATTTCAAAAAGGAAGCGATAAAACTTGGATGGGAGTTTCTGACCGAAGAAATGGGAATTGATCCCGAAAGGCTCTACGCTACAGTTTATAAGGATGATGACGAAGCTTTTGAAATATGGAAACAGTATTTGCCCGGGGAAAAGATAGTCCGGCTGGGAGAAAAAGACAATTTCTGGAATATGGGTGAAACCGGTCCCTGCGGGCCGTGTTCCGAAATACTTTACGATAGCGGTGAAACTTTCGGTTGCATCCGCGCCGGCTGCAGTCCCGGCTGCGACTGTGACAGGTATTTGGAGGTATGGAACCTGGTTTTTACTCAGCATGACAGAAAACAGGACGGGAAACTTAACCCTCTGCCCCGGAAAAACATAGATACGGGAATGGGTCTGGAAAGATTAAATCAGGTTGTGAATGGACTGGAAAATGTCTTTCAGACAGAAATGCTGAAACCTCTTGTAGATAAGGCTTTTGAAGATTCGCCAGGTTGTCCGGAAAAATCTGCCAGAATCATTGCTGATCATGCGCGCGCTGCATCTTTTCTTATAGCAGACGGCGTTAAACCTTCTAACGAAGGGCGCGGCTATGTTCTAAGAAAACTTATCAGAAGAGCTTCCAGGGAGGGGCGAAAGTCGGGCTGGAAAAAGCCCATGCTGTGGGAATATTCCTCACTTGTAGCGGACATCATGGGCTCTTATTATAAAGAGCTCAATGACAGGGCCAACCATATAGCTTCGGTATTGAAGTCAGAAGAGGAAAATTTTCTGCAAACTCTTGACAGGGCTTCTTCAAAACTCCAGGAATATATAAGAAAACTTGTTGCTTCGGGCGAAAAGATTCTTTCAGGCAAGGATGTTTTTATGCTTTATGACACATACGGGCTTCCTCCTGATATAACCGAAAATATACTTGAGGAAAGGGGCCTTAAAATGAACAGTAAAGGCTTTGATAAAATGCTTCAGGAAAGCGCCCAAAAATCATCGTGGAAAAATTCGGACAATAATCTTCCCTACGTTAAAGAGCTTAAAGGTTTTAAAGCTACCGAATTTACGGGCTATAACGAGTATTGCGGTGAAGCAACTGTTATAAAAGTTCTAGATGGGAGTAAAGCCCTTGTTACAGACAGAACTCCTATGTATGCTGCCGCCGGCGGACAGGAAGGAGACACAGGCTGTATACGGGGTAAAAACGGCTGTTTTACGGTTGCCGATACGGTCATAAGTTCCGGTGTGACGGTTCACTTGGGAGAATTTGAAGGCCGGATCAAAGAGGGTGAAAAAGTGCAAATATACGTTGACGAGAACAAACGCAAATCTACCCAGAGGAACCATACAACAACGCATCTTCTTCAGGCAGCCTTAAGAGAAGTCTTAGGCGATACCGTAAAGCAGGACGGTTCAATGGTCAGGCCGGAGGGTTTCAGGTTTGATTTTACCTATAACAGCGAGCTTACGGCAGATGAAAAAAACAAAGTAGAAAAAAGGGTTAACTCCATAATAATGGAGAATTATCCTGTAAAACCCGAAGAAATGTCTAAAAAAGACGCCGAAAAAATGGGGGCCCTTGCCTTTTTTCAGGAAAAATACGGGTCAAAAGTGAGGGCAATCATAATAAAAAAGTCCGATTCCGATATGATAAGTATGGAGCTTTGCGGCGGAACCCATGTAAACAATACGGGGGAAATAGGACTTTTTAAAATAATTACCGAAAAAGGCATTGCTGCAGGAATAAGGAGAATAGAAGGATTAACCGGC
>PWMP01000189.1 GCA_003558145.1 Elusimicrobiota bacterium | reverse complement strand
GGGGGCTTGGGTACTACCGGGATTTCTTTTGACATAGGCGCCCGCCTTGGTAGGGACCGGTTTGTATACGGTCTGAGCGTATCGGACATAAACAGCCCGGATATGGGCCTTAAACACACTGACCGCGTTCCCCTTACCCTTAGGGCTGGTGTTGGTTATACTCCTAATATAATTACCAGGATAGGGGGAGATTTTAATCTTCGCGGCGGCGAATTTGACGTATCTCTCGGAGCCGAAAGATATATCCAGAACTTTGCCCTGAGAGCGGGTTTCGGCGCGGGTTCTTCAAGTTATCTTAACGCTACTGCGGGTTTCGGGCACGAGTGGAAGAATTTAAATATAGATTATTCTTTTTCATATCCTCTGTCGGGTTTGAGGAATCACTACGGTACTCACGAAATCGGCATAGGATACAGGTTCGGACCCAGCCGCAGGATGGAACTTTACGAGTCAAGGGAATATTATAATGCTGCCGTGCGCGCCCTGGGAGACGGAAGATTTGCCGAGGCTTCGGCGTTTGCTTCAAGAGCTCTGGTTACGGAGATAAATATAACTCAGGATGAAAGTCGCTTCCTTGAACAGATTATTAAGCTTTCCAGGCACCTGAGTTCGGCTGATATAGGGGATGAGCTTGTCCAGCGGGCCGTGATAGCGGGAGCGTACGAGTACTCCCGTCAGGACCTTAGGGAAGCTGTTATGAAGTTTGCTTACGCGTTCAGCCGGACCGAGGATTCCGGTTTGCGTGAGATGATACGCATGATTGAAAGAGAGAGCGGTATAAGTCTGGCGGACGAGGGAATTGTCCTGACCTGGAACCTTGCCGAACAGTTTATAGAAGAAGGTATGAACAGGATAAGGCAGCGCAGGTTTGATGACGCCATAAGAGAGTTTGAACGCGTCCTTACTCTTGAACCTGAGAACCTGGACGCTCTCAGGCGACTGGGTACGGCTTACTATATGCTGGGAAGGACATCGCAGGCCGAAAGGGTATGGCGGCGCGTGTTGGAGATAGACCCGAATGACGAGAGAGTACTTGAGATGCTGCGGGGTCTGGAATAAGTTTTAAAAAGCGAGATAAAGATGTCAAATAAAAACTTTAAAAGAAGAAAATATATTGTTTCAAAAAAGTTTCAGTTCAAGTACGCCCTGGGACTCTCTATGATTGTTATTATTGCCGCACTTGTTATAGTGGGCTCCATATATTACCTGGAACATTTTACGGACAGTATGCCGTTGCTGGGAAAAACGGTTGTATGGTTTATTATTATTGTTTTCGGAGCCGGAATAGGCGGTATATATATATCGCATAAGATTGTCGGCCCCATATTCCGTCTTGAAATGATGATTGACCGCATCATAGACGGTGATTATGACAGTACTATAACTATAAGAGAAGGGGACGAACTGTATAAACTGAACTGCAGGCTTAATCTCCTGGTTGAAAAACTTAAAGAGGACCGCCTGGTCAGGCGGAAAGAACTGGAAGCGATAATAAAGAAACTTAAAGAGGGTGAAGTGAACGACGCGCTGGCCGATTTGGAAAAAATCACGCCATGATTGTGTTTGAAAGAGTCGTGGATATTTATTATTATACTAATATGAATTTGAATAAAACAACTTGTAAACGGGGAAAAAATAATATGCTGAAAATTACCTTAGTCCTTTTATTTACTGCTGTCCTGAATTTGTATGCTTCCCCGGAAGCGGCCGCGTTTAGTATGGAAAACCGCGTAGCTCTTGAAGAAGCCCTTGAAGGCAGGGTAGAGCGTATTATCAGGCAGGTTACCGGCACCGAGGAGGTGATAGTAACGGTAAGAGTTATTCCCGTGACTGATCTTCCCGACCTTCCGGAAGGAGTCCTGCAAAGAGATATAGACAGGATACGCTTAGGTCAGGATGATGAGGTTCTCCCCGGGGTCAGCAGATCTGATCTGTTTCCGGAAGATAATAACCGGGTACAGGCGAATGCAGGCGTAACCGCCGAGGTAATAGACAGGTTAATAATCACGGTTCTTGTAAGCGATGAACTTGATCCGGAACTTATTGAACGGGCGCGTAATACCGTTTTAAGTATGCTGACACTTGATTTTGAAAGGGGCGATGTCCTGGAATTTTCAAGAACAACCTTCCACGTACCCCTTGTGCAGCTCTATGATTACTGGGCCGATTTACTGTTTCCCCATGTTTTTTATCTGATAGGGCTTCTCCTTGCGACCTTATTCCTCTTTGGCCCGGCGAGAAAATTTCTTAAGAGTTTCTCAAAGACTATGGAAGTTTTAAAAGTACAGGCCGAGGCAAAATTGCGAAGCAGTCCTGATACGCAGTTCGGCAATCTTCCGGGCGGTTCACCATCCCAGCAGGAACTTCTTATTTCCCACAGCGGCGGTGCTGCCGGCGCGCTGGAACATAAAGAGGAAGGTGATAGTGAAGGCCATTTTTCGTTTGTGAATAAGAAGAATATAAAGAGTCTTATATTACTGCTCAGGCGCGAACCTGTCGAGGTGGTAAAAATGGTTCTTAGCTACGTAAGCCCGTCTTTAAGAAACGAAGTGCTTAGCGCTTTGGATGAGGATGTCAGGATTGATGTAATGGTATCAATGGCAGGTACCCAGGAATTTGATCCCGAGCAGATAAAAAGCGTAGAAAGAAAGATAAAAGAAAAAATAGAATACCTTTTTGACGGAAAGGATAATCTTCTGTCCCTGCTGGACGGGGCGGATGAGGACACCCAGGAAAAACTTTTGGCAAACCTTGAGGAAAAGAATTCGGAACTGGCTGCAGAAGTTAAAAAGCTTATAATAACTTTTGACGATGTGAAACATCTGGAGTTAAACGACCTCAGGATGATAATGAATGCTATTTCACAGGAAGTTTTTGTACGGGCCTTGTCTACCGAAACCGAGGAATCTCAGGATGAGATAATAGGCAAGTTCCCCAAAGGCCCGGCAACAATACTCAGGCAGGAGCTCAGTTACCTGGGCGATGTACCGCAGGACGCCCTTAAGGGAAGCCGAAAGAAAGTTATATGGGCTATGAGGGTGCTTACCAGGGAAAACAAGATTAAGCTTCAGCGACCGGATGATAAACCGCAGCCGGAAGAAAAGTCAGAGGGTAAACAGGAATGGACTGAAGAAAAAGCTGACCAGGAAGTCCGGCCGGGTGAAAATGCCGAACAGGATTTTATCGATGGGGAAGGCTCGTTTGAGCCGGAAGAAGAGGACAGGTAGACCCGGAAAGTTTTTCGAAGAGGCTATGGCTTCCCGGTATTAAGAAAGGAAAAAATTTAAAACTATGGATCTACTTACAATAATCGGCTTAACAATAGGTATAGGGGCTGTTTACTGGGTTCTCTATCAAGGAGAAATAACATCGCTTCTTTACAATCCTCTGGCGGCTATGCTTGTTATAGGGGGAACTCTCGGCGCTACGCTTATGACCTATAACTGGAAGCTTATCAAGAGAGCGATCCCGGCCCTGCTTTACGTAGTTTTTCCGCCCAAACACTATGCTCCTGAACAGGTAATAGAAAAACTGGTTAATATGTCCGAGCAGGCAAAAAGGTCCGGTGTTGACAGCCTGCGCGGTGTGGAGGTGGATGACCGTTTTCTTGAGGACGGGCTGGAAATGGTCATAGAAAACCTTGATGATGATGTCATAAGAAGCAACCTGGAAAAAGAGATTTTTTTTACCCGACGCCGTCACCAGATGGTAAGCGATGTTTTCAGGCAGATGGGTACCTACGCTCCCATATTCGGACTTCTCGGAACGCTTATTGGTATAGTCCAGGTTCTGAGAGACATAGGTAATCCGGAAGAGATGGGCGCCGCTATGGCAATCGCGATTACAACTACCTTTTACGGAATTTTTCTTACCAACTTCCTTTTTCTTCCGATTGCCGGAAAACTTTCAACTCTCAGCGAGGATGAAATACTTGTAAAAGAAGTTATTATCGAAGGGGTTCTTTCTATCAAACAGGGGGATGTCCCCTACATAGTCAGCCGTAAACTGCAGGCCTACCTGGCATTTAAGCTGAGGGAAAAGGAAGGAAAGTAAATGGGCCTGGGACGCTTCTTCAGTTTAAGAAGAAGAAGCTACGACGCCTACCAGGATGGAAACGGCGCCAAAAAAGGTGAGATATGGCTGACTGTTTTTTCCGATATGAGTACAAATCTGCTGCTTTTCTTCCTGCTTCTTTATGCTGTTGAAATAATGGATGTTGAAAGCAGGATGGATGTATACGACAGTTTTGAGTCGAGGTTCGGCAGCGCGGCTGCGATTAGGGAACGACGAGCTGAGGACATAAGACAGCTGGAAGCGCTTGAAAAAGCCCTTGCCAGGGATGAACTTCGCGGATTTACAAAAGTAGAAACCTATGCCAGGGTAACCAGGGTTACACTGCGCGAGCCTGTTCTTTTTCGCTCCGGTCAGGCCGAGCTGCTTCCCCAGTCAAGAGAGATACTCAGATATATAGCCGAGAGTTTTATAGATACCGAACACAGTATAGTAGTGGACGGTCATACCGACAGCATACCGATAAGTACCGAAAGGTTTCCATCCAACTGGGAGCTTGCTGCCGCGCGGTCTTTCAGCATAATCGAGTTTTTCAGCCAGTTGGGGATATCTTCCGAAAGGATGTCCGCTAATGCGTACGGCGAGCATGCTCCGGTAGCTTCCAATGAAAGCGAAGAAGGGCGGGCAGCTAACAGGAGAATAGAGATAAACATAGTCAGGGAGTCTTAATGTCAAGAAAATACAGGAATATGGGAAACCAGCATAAGGATAATTCATTCAACGAGGATAACTGGAAGCTCCCGTATTCTACAATGATTCTTGTCCTTATGATATTCTTTATGATTCTGTATACTCTGATTCACGGGGGTGACCGCCTGCAGTTTGAAAAGAGCATGCTTATGATGTCTCAAGAGCTTGGCGGTCGGCGCAGCACGGCAGCGGTTGAATCGTCAATGCTCAGGATAAAAGAACTTGAATTTATGAAAGCCCTGCTTGAGCACGAAGAACTGCGCAGGGTTACTGATATAACCGTGGATGCCCGTGAAATACATTTGTCTTTTGCCGGACCCGTTCTTTTCAATGTGGGGCAAGCCCGTCTCAGAAACGAAGCAAGGGATATCCTTGATATGCTGGGTCCTCTCCTGGCGGATGTACCTAACAGGATTATAATTGAGGGACATACCTGCGACCTGCCGATTATGTCGGGCCCTTTCAGGAATAACTGGGAGCTTTCTACCGCCCGCGCCGTCTCGGTTAAGGACTACCTTGGCGCAAACTATGATATAGTTGAGCCCAGGTTTGCCCTGGCCGGTTATGGCGAGTTTCAGCCCATCACTCCAAATGTAAGCCCGGATGGCAGGATGGAGACCTCGTCTCCCGGCCGCATTGTTCCGGCCACCAGGGTGCCGGCAAAGCCCCGGAAATTCTGGTCCGGGCGGTTGACCCACTGGACGGG
>PWMP01000050.1 GCA_003558145.1 Elusimicrobiota bacterium | reverse complement strand
TCGCAAGGGAGATATATTTACGGGGATAACATGGGAACAGGATTCCGGCACAGAAACAAGCACTGGTTTGGGTTTAACAGCCAGTTTCGGATACAAGGCCGGGATGTTTGACATAAACGGCCGCTGGACCAGCAGATGGCCGGCATTTAACATAACTGCCGGAATAAGTTTCTAACCTTCTTCCTGAAGGTTTAACTAAAAAGCCCCGCTTCGGTTATATTGCCGGAGCGGGGTTTTTCTTTAGAGTTTTATTCTCTCTTAAAATGTACTATAATTATTGTATGAGAAGGAAAAAGTTTCCAACGAATAAATGCAGGTCCTTCGAGGAACTTGAAAGACGTTCCCTTGAGTTTGATTTATCTCTTACCCCTGCCCAGAGACTGGACAGCGCCCAGTTTTTAAGAGAGCAGTATTACTTAATACGTAATATAGAGCATAAGCCGCTTGATAAAAAAATAACCAGAGAGGGCTTTTCAAAAAATTGAGGACTGAACCTGATTTCAGAGATTTTCTTTCCTGCCTTAACCCGCGGGGTTAACTACTGTATTGTAGGAGGCTTCGGCGTAATTTATCACGGCCGGCCCCGTTTTACAAACGACCTGGACATTCTCGTTGAACCATCAAAGGACAACAGCAGAAAAACTTATGAGGCGCTTAAAGATTTCGGAGCTGATATTTCAAATATAAAAGAAGATTATTTTAAGAAAACCGGAAATTTCTATCAGATAGGAGTCCCGCCTGTACAGATACACCTGTTAAATTCCATAGCTGGAGTTGAACCGGGAAAGGCACTTAAAAATAAGGTGAAATCCAATTACGGAAATACTCCCGCTTATTTTATCGCCCTTGAAGACCTGTTGCAAAACAAAAAGGCGGCAGGAAGGGAAATGGATAAACTGGATATACGCGTGCTTGAAACCGTAAAAAACAAATCAAGAAAAAAAGGTTAAAATTAAATTTCCGAGACCTTGATGCTTTTGTAATTCTCTTCGGACTCTTTCCTTATTCTCTTAAGTATCTGTTCTACCCTTGCAAAGCGGGGATCCCTGTTCATAGGTATATCGGATATGCCGTATCTCTTAAGTTTATACAGAATGTAGGGAACTGTGACTTTTTCTTCACTTTTAGCGGGAGAGTAATAACGCTTGTTGTCTTTTTTATTTTCTACAAGTATGCCCATATCCATAAGTTCATAAAGAAGGTCGTTTATCATCTTGATAGGACCCCGGGTAGTATTTATTATATCGTCCGCCGACATCGGAGATTCCCCTTTTTTAAACCTGTCATATATAAGATGCAGTATTATGAGGGCAAGTTTCTGTTTATAGGAAAAACTAATATTGTCTGACTTTCCCTCTTTTCTATATGTCTTAAAATTTTGCAGGGCAAACGCAAATTCCGAACCCAGCAGAATAATCAGCCAGCTTACGTAAACCCAGACAAATGTGAGGAATATATGGGAAAAACTACCGTATACTCTGTCAAACTGTTTTACTTTGACCGCGTAGAATATAAATCCGAGCCAGGCAAGGTTCCACAGTATTGATCCAAGAAGTCCCCCTGAAAGAGCGGTGTGAAATTTAACCTTTTCATTTGTAAAAGCAATATATAAAAGAGTCAGGGCAAGCCACACTACGACATAATGCCATATTCCGCTTGAAAGCATATCTCCGGTCATTACAACAGTTACATTGGATACTATAATAGTCATAAAAACCGGAACAACCATTATAGCGAAAAGATAGTAAACTATTTTTCGCAGGTACGGCCGCTGCTCTCTTACCCCCCACATGTCATTGAAAGATTTTTCTATGTTTGAAAGAAGAAGTATCGCTATATATACCAGCGCGATTGCTCCGAAAAGCCCCAGTGTTTCCAGGTTAGTATTTTCAATATAATTTATTATTTCCCGGGAAAACTCAGGATTCATAAGAATCCTGTTAAGAAGTGTTTCACCGTACTCGTCCTGTAAACCGAACCCTTTTATGGCGGCAGTCGCTACGGCAAGGAAGGGAACTACGGCAAGAAAAAAATAATAGGTCAGAGATGAAGCCCTGAGAACACACTTATCGTGTATGAAGTCGCTTACAGTTATTAATGCAACCTTAAGCGCTGATATTAACAGCGATTTAACCTTGCCGAAGGCGGATATATTTATCAGCCAGATATCTCTATGAAGAAAATTTTTTGCTTTTTTTATTTTATCTAAGGCGCCGACGGCCACTGTTTCAGGAGTTGTTTTCGGCCTCGGGCTTACACTTCATACAGAGGCGGGCATAAGGGATGGCAATGAGCCGGTTGTTTGAGATTTTCTTTCCGCAAGTCTCACATACACCGAATCTGTCTTCGTCAATTTTCTGAAGAGCATCCTCAATAGCGTCCAGTCTCTGGTGATCGTGGTCTGATATATAAAAAAGCAGTTCTCTCTGGCTGTTTCCGGCAGCCTTATCAAGATCGTCGCCGACTTCGTCGTTAAGATAGGATTCTTCCTTTTCTTTAAGACGCTTTACAGCATCGAGAATATCCAGTTTTTCTGCCTCCAGCTCTTTCCTTATTTTTTGTATCTCTCTCTTTCTCATAGTATGAATTATAGTTAATAAAATTTTTATTTCAAGCGTTATTAAAATCTGAACCTTTGCTCTATTCCCAGAAAGCGTTCTTCGTCTGAAATACGGCCTCTTAAAAACTGGCTTTCACGCATGCGGTACGACATATCAAGCTCATGCGAAAGCCTTAGCGGATTATGCAGGGCCGCTCCGTATTCAATGTAATAACCCATATAAAACCTGTCAGTCAGGTAGCGGCCCAGCCGCAGACCGGCTCCTCTCAGCTGCAGTGCATCAAGTTCCGGGTCTTCTTCAAATTTAATATCGACTTTTGCCACGTCAACAAGGTCGGCCTGACGCAATATGTTCTGAACAAGAGGGGATGTAAGATTTGCGTCTATAGCTCTTAAAAGCTCTCTTCTCATAAGCATATTGCGTTCTTCCGCTGTTAAATCTTCAAGGCGGGCGCCGGCCATGGCCAGTTCTGTTGCTTCCCTGGGAGTCGTTATATCCGCAAACCTCGTCGATGAAAATTGGGGTTCCATATCAGCAATACGGCTGCGTGGTATCCGCATTTCGATACCATCTTCTTCAGGTATGTCATCATCAATCCTGCGGCTCACAGTTGTAACAGCCGTACCCTCTACGTATTCTCTGCCGTCCTCAAATGTAACCCTTACTTCCCGTAGCTGAAAATCACGGTTAAAAAAATTAACATTCCCCTGGTCGGAATGAAGAATACCGTTAACCATCAGAGGGTTCTCAGGGTCCTTTTCAAATACTATGCTTCCGTTTACCCGGGCCCGCGCAAAGGTGTTCTCGTACCACACTGATCTTCCGGAGGTAAGCTTGATTTCGAGGTATACATCATCAAGCAAAGTAGTTTCGGGAACATCCAGAGTACTTATTTCCTCTGCGGGAGGATATGTGAAATGCGCATTTGAAAGGAGTATATCTCCTTTAATGTGTTTTTCCGGCCCGTCCGTATAAAAGTTAAGAGTACCCGAAGGTTCTCCTTGTGAAGGAAGATTCAGCTGTCTGCCGAATATAGCGCTTTGCGGGATGTCCAGATACGGAACCCTTATATTTACGCCCCTGTCCCCTACTGTTCTAATAAGAAGGTTCACTTCCAGCGGCGATGAGGAAAAATCCATGTAGCCTTCTCCCCGCACAGAACCGGGAGCCCAGCGGGCACGCATGGTTTCCAGTACAAGTCTGGATTCGGAGGCAACTATTCTGCAATTAATACGGCTTATTTCGTCAAAAAAATTGTCTCCCCTGAGGCTCCCGCCTACAAGTTCTGCATAGCCATTTATGAGCGGCTGAGAGATTTTGCCTTTTACAGTAAATTCTCCCTGAAAATATCCACCGGTATGTGTTATTTCAGTTGTAATATTTTCAAGAACTGAAAGAGACAATCTGTTTATTTTTATTTCAAAATCAGAATCCGATCCCAGCTTACCTTCTGCAGACAGGTCTATATAACGTGGATCTCTTATATAGGTGTCCTCCAGGCGTATTTCGCCGCCGGTATATGCAAAGCGGCTGTTTATATTGTTAATGTCAAGTTCCTTATAAAAAAGCGTTGGAAAGTTTATATTACCGGAAGCGCTTAAATCGGACCCTTCAGCATTTAATTGTATGTTCACTGCAGCGCGGCCACTTATATCGAGTTCGCTGTTTAAAAGCCGCATAATATTATTAATTTCTACTCCCCGGCCTTCAAGTGTACCGTTAAAATTTCCGTTTCGGTAGAACCCGTTTCCCGACAGGATCGTGTCGGGGCGTCGTATTCTGACATCTTCAATTTCTATTAAACCATCCGGCAGAATTCTGACATCAGATTCTATGCCTTCACGAGCTCTAAGCTGTATTTCTTTACCCGACATTTGAATACTGAACGGTTTGTCTACACGATAACGGTTTATAATCATAGTTTCCGGAGATATATCGGCCTGAAAATCAGCAGTTTTAGAGTTAATTTCTCCCTTCAAAGATACGCGGCCCAGGAGAGCCGCGGGGCCGGCTCTTAAATTTTCAAACCTCATATCCAATAAAATATCCAGCATCCCGGTACGGCCTTCGCTTACGGTTCCCGACAGTATTGAAAGAGCGCCGGTTTCAAAGCCTATACTTCCTGATTCAATATGAAGTTTTTCCCGGGCATATTTGCCCTGGGAAGAAAAACTTTTTACAGAAAAATCTCCCGTTTTTATATCTCGCGCCTGTTTTTTATAACTAAGCTCTATATCTTCCCGGCTTCCTCCGATATGACTTTCAAAATCAATTACAGCGCTTAAATTGTCTTTATGGGGGTCAGGTATGGAAAAATTCTCTACCGAACAGTTAAAATCCAACATACCGTTTTCATAACTCCCGTATGCGGAAATATTACCTTTTTCGCCCAGCCGGCCTTTAAGTTCATTCAAAGTAAAAATGCCCGCCGTATAATGCCCGGACGAGTCGACATCAAGCTTTATTCCTTCAAAATCCCCGGCGGCCAGGCGGGCCGCATAATTCAAAACAGGATTATTTTTTGTGCCGGATATTTCAATTTTTCCGTTTAGCATACCTGAAATTTTTTGTGACAAACCGGCAGTACCCGCTGCGGCGGCAGCGTCAATGTTGCTTATGTTTATATTTCCGGAGAGCTTGCCTTCAGGGCCGCTTCCGGCAGTCAGAGAAGCGTTAAGAGACGGTTTGTTTTCCAAATTCACTTTAAATTCTTTTTTATCGGATTCACCTGAAAGTTCCACATCATCAAATTCCCAGCCATCTATAACTATATCTTCAGCCGAGGCGCTAAAAGCATACCTGCTGGCATGAGCCCCGCTATACTTACCTGTGAAAGACATAATCCTGTCATATAATTCAAAATTACTGACAAACATATTTATATTCTGTTTAGGATATACTTCACCTGCCAGCTCAGCTCTGCCCGGACCACT
>PWMP01000158.1 GCA_003558145.1 Elusimicrobiota bacterium | reverse complement strand
GAAAGCGACCTTTTTCCCCTGATATATAATGCCCGGGTGGAAAAATGGAAAAACTATTATACTACAAGAGGAAGGGAACATTTCAGCCGATACCTCCAGAGAGCGGCCGTTTATATGGAAGAGGTAAAGGGTATGCTTGTCGAAGAGAGGCTTCCTGCCGATCTTGCTTATGTTGTCATAATAGAATCAGGCTATTATCCTTTTGCCCGTTCCTCTGCCGGTGCTGTGGGATTATGGCAGTTCATGGAAGGTACGGCAAAAATGAAGGGTTTGACAATAGATTACTGGATTGATGAAAGACGGGATCCGGGTAAATCAACCCGTGCGGCGGCATGTTACCTGAGAGACCTTTATGAAGAGTTCGGAACCTGGGAAATGGCTCTGGCTGCATATAACTACGGCCCTACCGCTGTGAGAAGAAATATACGCCGGTGGAACACAAATGACTACTGGGAAATTTATCTTCCGAGAGAGACAGAGGAGTTTGTACCTAAAATAATGGCCGCGATTTTTATAGCCAAGGAGCCTGAGGTTTTTGGTTTTGAAAGCATTGAAAACAATCCCCTGAACTATAAAAAGTATACCCTTAAAGGAGCCGTTGACTTAAGGGATATAGCTTCTATGAGCGGAACTGATATACGGGAACTACAGCTTCTTAATCCCGAACTCAGAAGGATGGCAACCCCTCCTGTAAGTGAATACAACATAAGGATTCCCGAAGAAAACTACGAAAAATTTGTAAAAAGTTTTGAAGCTCTTCCCGCCTTAAAGGCCTATCTAAGCGAAGAAGAAATAAACAGGCGCATAAGAAGGGTGGAATATTATAATGTCCGCAGAGGGGACAACCTGTGGGCTGTTTCGCGCAGGTATAATGTCAGTGTAGAGCAGATAAAACAGTGGAATAATCTTTCTTCTGCCAGGATTTATCCCAACCAGCGCCTTAGGCTGTACATTCGTGGCAGTTAAACTTATAACCGGCCCGCCTGCTTCGGGCAAAAAAGATTACATCAAAAAACATATTTCTGAATCCCTCCAATCAGTCCCATCCGAAGAAATACTTATACTGACAAATTCAAAAAAATCTGCACTGCATTTTAAAGAATCGGCGCGCCGGATACTTGAATCCTATCCCGAGTTGTGGTGCGAAAGCATAACTTCATTCTGTAAAAAAGTACTTCGCGAAAATTATCATTTATCCCGGGACATAAAACCGGGTTTTCGTGTTGTAAGTGATTTTGAAAAACGCCTGATTGTGCGCAATATACTTAAGAACAGAAAATCCCCGGGTTTTGTGAGCGGTTTCGGCAGCGGCCTGGTAAAGGACATTTCGGACTTTCTGGACATAGCGAAACGCAATCCCGGCTGGAATGATAATATAAAGAAATTTTCCCGGCCGCTGAGTGAGAAATATTCTGATTTTGACCGCATAGAAAAAATCTATTCAAAAACCCTAAAAAAATTCAATTATCTTGATTTCGTAGACCTAACGCTTTTTACCGCAAAACTTCTGGAAAAGCATAAGGATGTAATGAAGTTTAAAAAAATATTCATTTATGAAGCCGAAGATATGGACAGCATAATGACACGCATAGTTATTTCTCTCTTAAAGAATGCTTCGGATTCTGTTGTATCACTGAGCCAGGGGAGTTCAATTTACAGGTTCCGCGGTGCTCGGCCCCGTTATTTCAGAGATAAGCTTGAAAGAAATTTCAATCCGGAAGTTAAAATTATGAATGTCCCCGGAACGGCCCGCAGAGAATATTTAATAAGCGGATATACCAGGGACGAGCAGGCCCGTGCGGCGGCATCCCATATAGCCGAAGACATTAAGTCCGGCATTAGACCTGAGCGGATATGCATTATTTCCCGCTCTTCCGGTGAAACCATGGAAAGTTTTACAGATGCCCTTAAAAGCAGGGGAATAAACTATATTATCGGGGGAGGAGTGGGTTTTTTCAGGCAGAAAGAGATAATTGACCTTCTTTCTTTTCTTCGGTGCACGCTAGAGGGTTTTAATTCGCCGGATCTGGATATTCAAAGAACTATAATTGCAATCGGCGCTCTCAACGCCGACCGGCTTGACTCACTGCGTATAAAACAGCAGCTCACAAAAAAATCATTTGATGAAGTTTTTGCCAAAGAATATACTGATGAATATAATTTATTTAAAGAAAAGCTAAGCAGTCTGCTTAAAGAAAGCGAAGGACTCAGCGCCGCGGCTTTCGTATACCGGATAATGGAGGAGCTTGATTTCCTTAAAAAATCAGCCGATTGTGAATTTCTTGCCTCACTGTACAGTTATTTCCTCCGGGTTGTGGAAGAATTCTCCGAACACTTCAAAAAGTTTAACGGTAAAACGCTTACTTTTAAAATTTTCATGGAAAATCTTTTTGATCTTCTTAAGGGTTTCGGAAAGGATATGGATATTCCTTATGCCCCGGAACTTGAAGCAGTCAGAATAATAACTGTACAGCAGTCCAAAGGAGAAGAGTTTGAAAAGGCCTATCTTGTGGATATGAACGAAGATGAGTTTCCCAGGCCCTACAGGGAAAACCCTCTCCTTTCCTCCCAGGACCGGAAAAATCTGGACCTAAGGCCTTTTTCAGGAGTAGATGACCAGTATGAATTTGAAAAAAGGCTTTTTAACATAGCTCGTACCCGTGGACAAGATACAGTTTACTGCTGGTATAAAACTGATGACAGCGGCGCTCGTGCAGATATTTCCCCCTTTGTATCGGAAAGGGAACTGAGCCGGGAACAATTTCTAACGGGAGAAAAAATAATTGACATTCATGATTTTCTTCTTAAAGCGGCAGCTGTAATACCTGCGGAAGATATGGATAAATTACGCAAATCCGAAAAGGAAGGGAAAATGAAATCTGCCCTGGAATTTCTGAAAAAAATACTGGAATTTGATTCAGAAACTCTTTGTGATAAAGTAAAAAGAGGTCTTCCTGAAAAATATTCGGCCACAGCCCTGAATAGCTTCACTGCCTGCCCTAGAAAGTTTTTTTATTCGCAGATTCTCAAAATAAAAGAGCCCCCTTCGGTTAACCAGTTCCTTGGGATTGCAGCTCACAGGCTGCTTGAAGTAATACACAAAGAATCAATTGATGAATATGAAAAAGCTGTAAGAAAACTTAAGCAAATTTGGGGGAATATCGGTTTTTATTCAGTTTTTGAAAGCAGAAATCTCTTTAAGACAGTCAGGAATATGATAGAAAGTTATTACCTCTGTATAGATAAGGAGAAGTTCGAAGTTATTACTACAGAAGAAAGTTTCGAAACAGATTTCAGGGGTGTCACTCTTACGGGCCGCTATGACCGTATAGACCGTCTGGTCAGCGGCGGAGAACGGGTTGTTGATTATAAAAGTGGCAAAAGCGTCAAAATGGAAGTAGCGCTGTTGAACAATGTTGAAAGAGGCAATGACTTTCAGATTCCTGTTTACTACTGGGCCCGTCGCCCGTCGCCGGCAATATTCTCAATATACTGGCTCAGGAGAGAAAGTGAAAAGATGCGGGTGGATATAGATTTTTCAAAGGAGCGTCCGGCTGAGGTTATAAGAAAAGCGGGTGATCTTCTGCTTGAAAAGGTTGAACAAATTTCCTCCGGGAAATTTGGTGACGGACCTTTAGACGCTAATGCCTGCAGGATGTGTTATTTCAAAAGAATATGCGACATTGATGATGACTGATTTTAATCCCGAACAAAAAAAAGCAATAGAAAGTACTCCCGGCGTTTTTATTGTAAAAGCCGGAGCCGGTACGGGAAAAACCACAGTACTTATAAATAAATATCTTGCAATATATTCGCGGATGATTGAAAAAGGAATTGACGCTCACCAGGCATGCTCTTCTATACTGACAGTTACTTTTACCAAAAGAGCCGCAAAAGAAATGCTTAACCGCTTAAAGGATGAAATAGATCCGGGTATACTGAGGTATGCCCATATATCAACAATAGACGCTTTTTGCAGCAGGTTTCTTAAAGAAAACTCATATACTGCCGGGATGGATTCCGATATTGAGGTTATTGATGAAGTAGAAGCAAAACTGCTTTTTATGAAATTAGGTTGCCGGGTACTCGAGAAGGATGTGGATTTTTCCGTTGTAACTGAGATGTCCAGGGAAAAGTTTCTTAATGAATCTTTTGACCTTATAAACAAGCTTAAGCAGCAGCTGATTTCTTCCGATGTTTTTCTTTCAGCCGTTCGTGATAATGCTGACATACACAGAGCTATATATTGCCTTTATAAGGAATACGAGGGTTACCTTGAAAGGGAAAATCTTATGGATTTCGGCAGTCTTCTTACCCGGACTTATAATATTATAAAAAACAACAGCAATGTGAAAGAAGAGGTCGCCCGCAAATTTATACATGTTCTTGTGGATGAATATCAGGATACCAACCCGGCCCAGGTGAAACTGCTAAGACTGATAGCCCAACCGCAAAATAATTTTTTCGCTGTAGGGGATGAACAGCAGTCAATATACGGATTCCGCGGCGCCGCGCCGGAATTTATAATGGAGCACTACGATCAGCTGCCTGAATCCGACAAGACTACTCTTAAAGAGAATTATCGAAGTTTTTATCCTATCCCTGATATGGTAAATACCGTTTTTGCGGAAAAGATGAAAGGATATCATGAGATTAAATGCGAAAATAAAGAAGAGAAAGGCGATATTGAAATTTTTCTTGCTGATAACCGGCGGCAGGAAGCTGTTTTTGTCTCTTCAAAGGTAAAATTTTTTCTTGACTCCGGCTCTCATCCGGATGATATTGCTATTCTTTTAAGAAGCGTGAAAACTTGCCGTATGTATGAGGATGCTTTGAGAAATGCCGGGGTAAAAACAGTAACGGTAGGCGGGACAGGATTCTACGGTCAGCCTGAAATAAAAGACCTGGTGTCTTTACTATCCTGCGCTGATAACCCTTATAATGAAAAAGATATCGTGAGAGTAATGCGCCTGGAAGTTTTTGCGTTTACGGATTCTGAAATTGCCGCTCTTGCCTCGAAAAAAAATAAAGATACAACCATATATGAAGCCGTACTTTCCGCATCAGATGAAAAGACAGTGATGTTCAGGAATTTTATTGAAAAAGCAAGAAAGCTGAAAAATGAACTGACTTTGGTAGAACTGATACAGTTCCTTCTACACGAAAGCGGAATAGCTTACCGCACCGTTTCAATGCCCGGAGGAAAACAGTCCCGCCAGATGTCAAACATAGAAAAATTTACAAGACAGGCAAGAAATTTTCAGACACGCAATATATTTTCAACCCTTGCGGATTTTACTGAATACCTGCGTCAGTTGGAGGAAGCCGAAATAGCCGAGGCGGAGGCAAGGCCCAGGGTAGAGGGAGTTGTACATCTGATGTCAATACACCAGTCAAAAGGCCTTCAGTTTCCGGTAGTGATTATTCCCAACATAGCGAGGTCTAATTTTCCCGGAAGGATGAGGCCGGCAGATTTTCATTTCAGACAGGATGCTGGGCTTATTATTAAAG
>PWMP01000089.1 GCA_003558145.1 Elusimicrobiota bacterium | reverse complement strand
GCGGCTTTCTTCATCCAGCCTGTCCGAATGGGCCTGTGCTTCCCTCTCCAGCGCGGTCTGTTCCGTTCTCAGGCGGGCAATCTTTTGCCTTATAGCGGACTGTTCTTCCTGCGAAGCGGCGCGCAGAAGGCCTCTCTGTCTCCTTAGGGAGGCCTCAACTGTCCTGAGTTTCCTGAGTTTATTAAAAGTCTTCATTCTTTCATCAAGATGTATCCAGCGCAGCTGCCTTAAATCAGTTATTTCACCTATAATTTCCGGGGCCTGGGCGCTTCGCACGGAGGCTGCAAAATTTTCGTTTACTTCAATCGGAATAAAGTCCGTCTCTTCTTGCGCGGCTGACGCCAGTTGTATACTTCCCGTGTATACCTCAACTTCGCATAAATCTTCTTTTTCATATATTACCGCGAAATCTGTTCCCCTTACGGAAGCAACTGCAACCGGCGTATATATTTCCACCCTGTCGCGGTCAATTCCGGATATACGGGTTCTCATGGCACCGTAAAACATCTCAATACAGCTATCTTCTCCTTTTGATTTTATTTCAAAAGAACTTTCCTCATCCATATCAATCTGCTTGTTCTCATCCAGGTACAGGCGCGCAAATGAATCAGGACCCGTTTTAACTGTCGTACCTTCCTCCAAAAGAGTTTCGCTATCAACGGATGACCATGAAGTTTCACCGGGAGGAATTATCATAACCTCGCCCTCAAAATATTCAAAATCTCCCTCAGGATGGGCCGGCTGCGGTATTGTTTCGGCTTCCGCAACAGCAGGAACTGCCGTATCCGTATCCGGAGTTTTTTTCACACAGCCGGAAACGATGAAAACCAAGAAAACAACAACCGGTAAAATAAATTTAATTTCTTTAGTCAAGATATACTCTCCTATCAGTCAAAAACCGACGCAAGCAGTTTTTTCTTCTCTGTAATTGCACTTTCCGGACACCGTTCGCCGCAGCAAAAGCACCTTACGCATTTTTTCAAATCAAATACAGGCAACCGGGCCGGAAAGGAAACTGCGTCCGCGGGACATACCTCCGCGCACTTTCTGCAGTAAACGCATCTTTGCCTGTTTACCTGCGGATACCTGTCCAGCAGCGGTGAAAAAACCTCAAGAACAAAACGGGGAATAAACCTTCCCAGCCGGGGTATGAGCGGAGTCCTGAAACCCTCAAATTCTTCATCATGCTCTTCGTAATGTTTTATTATATCAATATTGTTTATTTTTCCCAAGCCTCTTTCATAAACTTCCCTCGTAATCGGGACACTCAGCGGATCTACTCCGCACATTTTTTCAACTGCCGCATCCAGCGCATTGGTTTCGGACGAACAGAATATACGGTTTAGTTTTTTTGTGCGTCCGTTAACAGGCCCATCACCCTCCATCGCTTCTATTGCATCCAAAACGGTATAATCCGGCCTTACAACAGAATAAAGGTCTGCAATAGCACAGGCAAATTTTTCAGGGTGTGTCGCTTTTTTGTGAAAAACGCTTTTAGCAAGCCCGGGTACTACGCCCATCATATTCTTGACTCCAAGGGTAAATACAGTGAGGCCGTGTGTCTTAAGCTTGGGGATGTTGACTACGGTTTCATATTTAAGATAGTTTTCCGGAAGGTTTATTTCCCGGTAGACAGTTCCTCCCTCTATTTTTACCGGACGCGTGGGCCTGCCGTCGAACACCTCAAATTTTATACCCAGGCAGCCGGCGACTTCAAGCATACCTGACTTTTCAGCGGCTTCCCTCGCGTTTTTTATTCCCCAGCCCGAGGGGCTGTCTCCGATAGCGCAAGTTCCACCGTATTCCATTACAACCTCGGCCGCTGCTTTTACAAGGGACGGGTGCGTAGTAACATTCTCATCGGGCCTGTGAGCCTGAAGCATATTAGGTTTAAGAAGAACTTTTTTAGCGTAAAAATCTTCCCGGCTGAAATAGTTTCTTAGTATTTCTTTTATTCTTCCGCTTTCGTAAGATTCCGCTCTGTATATATCTACGCGGGGGGTATCCATATCAGGGCCTGGGATGATACCTGCTGTGCATTTCTTTTATGTTTTTCCGGTTCACGTGCGTGTATATCTGGGTTGTATCTATGTTTGAATGACCCAGAAGTATCTGTATGCTTCTAAGGTCAGCACCGTGCTCCAGGAGATGCGTGGCGAATGTATGTCTCAGGGTATGGGGCGTTATTGTTTTCTGCAGTGCCGCCCGGCGAGCACAGCGTTTTATAAGCTTCCATATTCCCTCACGGCTCATTGCTGCGCCCTTTTGCCCTCTAAATACAAAACCTTCTTTAATACCGCTTTCAGACAGATAGCTTTTAATAAGCCGGGCAGTCCGCGCTGAAAACGGAACAAATCTTTCCTTGCGGCCTTTTCCGATTACTTTTATCCATCCTTCATTAAAATCTATATCTGAAATTTTCAAGGCGGAAAGCTCGCTTACCCTCATACCGGTTGCATACAGTATCTCAAGTATTCAATGTTCTTTTATGTTTGAAGAAGCGGCTATGAGGGATTCGGTTTCTGATTCCGTAAGTACGACAGGGAGTTTCTTTTCCAGACGCGGGCCTCCTATATCAGAAGCGGGGCTGGAATCAATTATATTATCAAGAACAAGAAACTTTAAAAAACTTTTTATTGCCGCAAGCAGTCGGGCGACGGAAGGCGCGCCAAGGTTTTTTCTTTTTTCTATAAGATAATCCATAAGATGATTTCTCTTGACCTTATGCAGAGAAACGCCCCGCGAGTCCAAAAATTTTATGAGTCCTTCTATGTCTCTTCGGTAAGCCTGAAGTGTATTAGCGGAACAGCCCTTCTCAACGTAAAGATAATTGATAAAAGCGTCTATACATTTTTTATTCATTCAAAAGGTTTTAGCCGGCAATAAAAGGATTGTTTTCCTTTTCCCATCCGACAGAAGTTTCAGGGCCGTGCCCGGGATATATCTTTGTATCATCCGGTAAAGTAAATATTTTTTCTCTGATGCTCTTTTCCAATGCTTCCCAGCTTGAACCGGGAAAATCCGTCCTGCCCACGGAACTCATAAACACTGTATCCCCGCAAAAAAGAGCGCCGGGTATATATACAGAAATACCTCCCGGAGAATGTCCCGGGGTAGAAAGAATTTTAAGAGGAGCACCTCCAATGTCAATTTCTTCAGATTCAGTTATAAATTTGTCGGGAGATTCGAGTTCACCGGAAAGGCCGGGTATCTGAACAAAAGGCATCTGTTGGATTGTTTTTTCCTCTCCCCTGCCGGTAAGTATCTCCACATCTGTATTTTTTTTCAGGTAGGGAGCCCCTCCCGTATGATCTATGTGGCAATGTGTATAAATAATGTATTTGAGGCGGCAGGAGTTTTTTTTTACTTCTTCAAGTATAAGCCTTCCCTCGTCAGCGGGGTCAATGACAACTGCTTCACCGCCGTTTACAAGTATATAACAATTAGTGGCAAGAGGGCCTAATGTAAGAGAGGTAAAATTCAAGTTACTTGTCCGGGAAGAGCTTAGCCCTTATCTGTTTGTCAAGTTCCTTTTTAATCTTTTCGTTTTGCTGCAGAAATTCTATTGAATTTGTCCTTCCCTGCCCTATCTGGGTATCTTTGTAGGAATACCAGGTTCCGCTCTTTTCTATTATCTTATGCTCCAGGCCAAGGTCCAGAAGAGTCCCCTCGTATGATATTCCCTGTCCGTAAATAATGTCGAATTCTGCCTTCTTGAACGGGGGAGCAACCTTGTTTTTAACTACCTTGACCCTAACCCTGTTTCCTATACTGTCTGTACCTGACTTTATGGCGCCTATTCTTCTTATATCCAGCCTCACTGATGAATAAAATTTGAGCGCGCGTCCTCCGGGAGTCGTTTCCGGATTGCCAAACATTATTCCTATCTTCTCCCTTATCTGGTTTACAAATATTGTAGTGGTCGTTGACTTGGAAATTGTAGCTGTAAGCTTTCTTAGGGCCTGGGACATAAGGCGCGCCTGAAGCCCGACGTGAGAGTCTCCCATTTCACCTTCCAGTTCTGCCTTGGGGACAAGGGCCGCCACGCTGTCAATAACTATTACGTCAACCGCGGCGCTTCTTACCAGAGCTTCGGTAACTTCCAGTGCCTGTTCTCCGAAATCAGGCTGTGATATGAGAAGGTTGTCAACGTCAACTCCTATGTTTTTTGAATACCCGGGGTCAAGCGCGTGTTCGGCATCTATATATGCCGCATTTCCTCCCTGCTTCTGGGCGTTAGCTACTATTTCAAGGGCAAGTGTTGTTTTTCCGGAAGCCTCGGGCCCGAATATCTCAACTACGCGGCCGCGGGGTATTCCGCCGACGCCAAGAGCCATATCAAGGGTAAGCGAACCCGTTGGAATGGCAGCTATACCCGGCCTGTATCTTTCGTCGCCGAGACGCATTATAGATCCTTTGCCGAATCTGCTTTCCAGCTGTTTTACGGTTCTTTCAAGCGCCTTTTGTTTTTTGTCATCTGTCATATTAATTGCTCCTTGAAGTAGTCACTTAGAGATGTATTATTATTCTCAGAATTAAATTCGTAACAATGCCGGCGTATATGTCATCAAGCATTATACCCAACCCGCCTGCTACAACCTGAAGTTTATTTATAGGATAGACTTTTAAAATATACAGGAACCGGAATATTACAAGCCCTATTAGAATATACTCAAGCTTTTTGGGAAGAAAAGCCATAGCTATAAAAAAACCCACTATTTCATCTATAACAATTTCCGGAGGGTCTATTTTTCCCTTAAGCGATTCCGTTTTACCTGCTGTTATTACCCCTATAAAGGTAAGAAGTACAAGCATGGTCCAGTAAAAGGCCGGTTCTACCGGGAGAAATATGTAAAAAAACGCTGCCGCAAGGACTGAAGCAACCGTTCCCGGAGCCGGGACCTTTTCACCTATATAAAAACCCGTCGCTATGAATTTTATTAACCACTGCATCTTTTTTCCTCCTGTCTTTTTACAGTTTATTCTTCCGGGATGTTGTTATTATATCTATATTATTTTTTATGTAAACCGCGCCCGAATACACGGTATATGCGGCAACTGCCGCAACAATGGGATAAACAGCCTTAAGCCAGGTATCCAGAGCCATAAAAATAATTATCAGCGCAACTGCCGTCATCTGGAGGGCAGTTTTAATTTTTCCTTCCTTTTCCGCACCGAGAACAATACCGCCCGAAGCAGCAAAGGATCTAAAAGCGTTTATAATGAATTCTCTGCAGATAATTAATATAACGGGCCATACCGGAATATGAATGACTTCCCTGGTTAAAAAAATTATAAGGGCGGTGCATATAAAAAGATTATCGGCAAGAGGGTCAAGAAATTTGCCGAGTGATGACACCTCCTGTCTTTTCCGCGCAATTTTACCGTCTAAAAAATCCGTAGCCGCCGCTATTAAGAGCAATGCAAGCGAAACAAGCAGAAAGAAAGGCCGCTCAGACGCAAGAAAAAATCCAAAAGGGACAACAAGAAGCGCCCGGACTGCTGTTAACTTATTCGCTAAATT
>PWMP01000011.1 GCA_003558145.1 Elusimicrobiota bacterium | reverse complement strand
CCCAGAAGCGCGCACCCGACCTGTTTAAGTCCGTCTTCTATTCCCTGTATAACTTTTCTGAAAACCTCTGCTTCAAGTTTTCCGCAGGCGTAATAATCCATAAAAAAGACAGGTTTAACTCCTGCCGCTATCAGATCGTTGACGCTCATGGCAACAAGGTCAATGCCCGCTGTTTCGTGCAGACCAAATCTTATGAGAAGTATAATCTTTGTGCCTACACCATCACAGGTCGCTGCGATACGGCTGGAGCCCATATCTACAGAGCCCGCATAACCGCCCACAGAAGAGAATTTTTTCTTCAACTCTTCTACGAGTTTTTCTGCACCTTCTACGTCTACTCCGCTGTCTTTGTATGTAGTCATTTTCTTTACCTTGCCATCATCATCCGCAGGCCGTTGCTCACGCTTTCGCTGTGGTCGGCAACACGCCCCAGAATAAATATCAGGTGGGTGACATGATAAATATACTGCATGTCTTTGCCTGAATTAAATACTTCTTTAAGAAGTGCTCTTTCCATTGTGTCGGTTTCCTCCTCCTCAAAATGCAGGGTTTTGAGTTCTTTTTTTATCACTTTTCTTTCCCTGCGGGAAATAGCGCTTATCAGCCTGTGAATATTCTCAACTATGGAAACCAGCCGTTCAACTACTTCAATAGTTTTGTCGAGGTATTCAAGTATCTCTTTTTTAATGTTTTCATCTATTTTTATTTTTTTGAAGGAAAGCCATATAACCGCATCCTCACAGGAGTCGAGAACAGCATCCTGTTCTTTCAGTGTGCCGAGAAAATCCATTCTGTCAACAGGAAGGAAGATGCCTTTGGGAATATGATTCCTTATATTACTCTTTACCCAATCAGCCTTTTTTTCTATTTTCATTACTTCAAGGGTTATATCGTTAAATTTTTCATAATCTTCTTGAAGGTATGCCATTATTGCTTCCTTCATCTTTTCAGACCCTTCCTTAACGTGAACGGAATGTTTTCTTAATCCTTCAAAAACTGACTGTTTTCTGAACATTTTATTAATTACTGTTCTCATTTCTGCCTCCTTTTTTTGACTTTTGCTATATTGATTATACTGTTATGAACTAATTTTTTCAAACTAAATAAAAAATCCTCTTGCACTAAATATCAGGTAACCCAGTACAGCAGCTACCGGCAGGGTAACAACCCACGCCAGGAATATCCTGTTAAGCACCCTGAAATCCACGGCCTCAAGTCCTCTTGCAAGGCCTATTCCGACCACGGCGCCCACCACTGCATGCGTGGTTGACACGGGCAGCCCCATTTTAGACGCAATAATAACGGATGTAGCCGCTGAAAAAGTAATGGAAAAGCCCCTTGTGTTGGTGAGCTCCGTTATAGAGCACCCGACTGTCTTTATTACTTTGTAGCCCCACGTAAAGATTCCGAGAGATATGCCAAAACCTCCTATAGCCAAAACATAGCCCGGGACCTCTACAGCAGCTCCTATATATCCGTGCTCATATATTGAGAGAATACCGGCCAGAGGCCCTACTGCGTTTGCCACATCGTTGGCCCCGTGCGCAAAAGCTACGTAACACGCTGTAATTATCTGGAGTAACCGAAAAATGTTTTCCGGGTCATAATTTTTTACTTTCCACTTTATAAGGGCGGAAATAAAAATAGTTGCAGCCAGAGAAAGCAGTGCTGCAATGGAAAAAACATAGGAATCACTTAGCTGAAGGTTTTCCCCCAGGGGGGTTTTAAAAAGAAATGAAAGAAATATGATATAGAAAGTGACAAAAATAAAAGCCGGAAAATATTTCTTCACCCTCTTTTTTCCTATAGCAGTTGGCGGAAAGGATATGCTTATCAGCTTAAAAAGAGCGAAAGCAAGTATTCCGCTGAAAAGCGGCGAACTAACCCAGGAAATAACTATGTGCCCTATCCTGTCCCAGGCGATCATGGAAGTTCCGCCGGCAGCGATACCTACTCCCGTAAGGGCGCCTACAATAGAATGAGTGGTCGAAACCGGCATTGAACGCCATGTAGCCATGAAAACCCACAGGGCGGCTGCTAGTATCGCAGCAAAAAGAGCAAAAGCCATTACCTGGGGCTGGCCTATAAAGCTTTCAGGCGATATTATTTCAGCACGTATGGTCTGCGTTACATGGGTCCCTACGAAATAGGCACCTGCAAACTCGAGAATGCCGGCTATGATAACAGCCTGTTTAAATGTTATCGCGCCGGCTCCGCAGGCAGGAGCCATGGAATTGGCGGTATCGTTGGCTCCTATGTTCCAAGCCATGTAGAAGCCTACCGCTATTGCTGCTGCAAGAAAATATATTGACATTATTTTATTATAAAATGATTATTAAATTTGCTTGAATTGCTTTCGAAAACCTTTCTGCCGTAGTCTATAATATCTAAGCTGCTGCGGCATTTTGGTCCGCTAAAAACAGATATTTAAGTCCTTTTTTTCTACTCACTGTTTATGGTCCTGTCGGACTCAAGGACTTCATTTTTCTTTTTTTGCTGATATTCTTGAACTTTTTCCCGTACCTGCGCGTTTTCGATTCCTATAACCTTTGCTGCCGCCAGCGCTGTATTATCGGGGGATAATACGGTTAATGGTGCAACTCCCGAAGGCATTCTCAAAGTTGAGAAAATGTCCGCCCAGCCCCAGCTTCCCCCTATAACCGGAGATGCTATGACGGGTTTTTCCGTTGAGGCTTCAACAACCCCGCTCAGGGCGTTGCTTCTTCCGGCTACAGTAATATACAGAGACGCCTTTTGCCTGTTTTCTTCAATAATTTCAAAAACTCTTCCGGGAACCTTGTGAGCCGAAGCAACGTGCATAATACAGCGTATTCCAAACTCCTTCAGATTTTCAGAAATTTTTTCGCAGTGCGGCTTGTCACTCCCCGATCCCATAATTATAACCGCATAAGCGTTTTTATTTTCCGCATTCATATCTTTTTACCTCCTTGTGCCCTATATCCTTCCTGAAATACATATTTTCAAAACTGATACTTTCAATTGCCTTATAGGCTTTCCTTACCGCCTCAACTATATCGTTCCCCCGGGCAGCGACATTAAGAACCCTTCCGCCGGAGGTGTAAAGCTTTCCGTTTTTCAGTTGCGTGCCGGCGTGAAATATATTTACTCCCTCCGGCATATCTTCTCTGTTGATTTTAATTTTTTTACCGCTTTCATAACTTCCGGGATACCCACCCGAAGCAAGAACTACATCCACGCATACCTGCTTTTCCCAATCCAAAATTACTTTCTCATCTCTTTCAACGCCTGAAAGCAGTTCAATAAAATCTGTCTTTAAGAGAGGAAGCATTGCTTCCGTTTCAGGATCTCCGAATCTTACGTTAAATTCCAGCACCTGGGGCTCACCATCGCATATCATAAGCCCTATATAAAGAACTCCCCTGTAATCTATCCGTTCCCGCCTGAGGCCATCGGAAACGGGACCTATTATATTTTTTTCAACTTTTTTTAGTATTTCGGGGTTTACTGCTCCGGTCGGAGCGTATGCTCCCATACCTCCCGTATTGGGCCCGGAATCGCCCTCAAAAACAGCTTTATGGTCCTGGGATGGAAGCATTACGGAATAATTATCCGGTGACATAAGTACAATAATCGATGCTTCTTCACCCCGGAGCATGTCTTCTATAATAATTTTATTCCCCGCTTCGGAGAATTTCTTTTCCTGCATAATTTCCCTGACAGCGGCAGTTGCCTCTTCGCGGGAAGAACACACATAGACTCCCTTGCCGGCGCAAAGCCCGTCCGCCTTAATGACAACCTTTTCCTTTGTCTTTAAATAGTCCAGGGCGGCTGTACTGTCGGAAAAAATTTCAAATTCCGCCGTGGGGACATTGTACTTTTTCATAAAATTCTTAGCAAAGGATTTGGAACCTTCAAGTCTTGCTCCCTGGGAACCCGGGCCCAGAACGCTTATTCCCAAGGCGCGCAAACCGTCGGCAAGCCCTTCAGCCAGCGGCTGTTCGGGGCCGACAACAACAAAATCCATGGATTTTTCTTTTGCAAATTTTATGATACTGTCATTTGTGGAGGGAAAATTTTCGGGAATCAGGGCGCGGCGGGTTATACCGCCATTACCGGGAATGCAGTAAAGATTTTCCGTGTTATCGGAGCGGCTGAGTTTCCATACAATGGCATCCTCTCTTCCGCCGCCGCCCACTACCAGCACATTCGCTTTCATAACGGGTAGTCACCCGTAAAGCACGACAGGCACAAGCCGTCCCCGTTACCGCCGCTGCAGGCTTTTTTTAGCCCGTTCAGAGAGAGATGGTAGAGGCTTTTTACTCCCAGAAACTTTTCAATTTTTATATCTTTGCGGTTAGCAATGAGTTCTTTTTTTGTGGGCGTATCTATTCCGTAAAAACAGGGAAATTTTATAGGTGGGGAAGATATACGCATATGGATTTCCCTGGCACCGGCCTTTTTTATCATATTAACCAGTTTTTTTGACGTGGTTCCGCGTACGATAGAGTCGTCAACCATGATAACCCTCTTACCCTTTACTGCTTTTCGGATCGGGGTATGTTTTATCCGCACGGCCAGGTCTCGTATTTCCTGGCGAGGCGCTATGAAAGTCCTGCCGATGTAGTGGTTTCTCAAAAGCCCGAATTCCAGAGGGATACCGCTCTGGCGCGCATATCCCAGGGCCTGTACGTTGGCAGAATCCGGTACGGGCATAACTATATCCGCATCTACCGGTGATTCTATTGCAAGCTGCTTTCCCATATTCAAGCGGGCTTCATAAACACTCTGGCCGAAAACATACGAATCAGGCCTGGCAAAGTATATAAGCTCAAATATGCACTGGCAGGTCTCGGCGCTGTCAAGGAAAAAACTTTCTACTCCGTCTTTACTGACTTTAACTATTTCTCCAGGTTTGAGTTCTCTTTCATACTCGGCATCTTCTATGTCAAAAGCGCAGCTTTCTGAAGAAAAAATTACCGTTCCGTCTTTTTTGCCCATTGCAAGAGGCCTCAGTCCCAGGGGGTCTCGTACCGCATATAATTCTCCGGGAAAAAGTATAAGCAGAGAGAATGCTCCCTTAAGCCTGTTAAGTACATTCATCAGTCTTTTCTTTCTGGACCCCTTTTCCCTGGCATACATTTTAAGAATGAGTTCACTGTCGGTTTCGGTGGTAAAAATCACCCCGTCATCTTCAAGCTCTTTTCGGATTTGTTTTGAACGCGTTATTGCTCCGTTGTGCGCTATCGCAATAGGAATATTCTTATGGCGGACAAGTATGGGCTGTATGTTTTCGGCCATATTCTGGCCGCTCCTGGAATAATGCACATGCCCTATTGCATTTGTCCCTTCTATGCCTTCAATATCTTTTCCGGCAAAAACCTCGCTTACAAGCCCCATCCCTTTTCGCGTGTGAAACTCTCCATTATTATCCACCACAAGCCCTGCGCTTTCCTGGCCCCTGTGCTGAAGCGAGAAAAGCCCCAGATATGTAAGCCTTCCGACCATTTTATGCCCGTAAACTCCGAATATGCCGCAGTATTCTTTA
>PWMP01000074.1 GCA_003558145.1 Elusimicrobiota bacterium | reverse complement strand
TTTTGCCTGTGAGGCGTATCTCCCTGTCAAGGAGATCCAGTTCGTTTTTCTTGGCAAGAGCAATCAGCATGCCTATATATGCCAGGACTATGCTCAAAAGCAGACGGTAGTTTTCAAAGGCCTCTGCTACAACGGGAGAATCTATAAGAGCCGGAACAGCGTAATTAATTAAACTTGCGGTTACAAGCCCGAGAATTATTCCTATTGCCCCGGCTATCATATCATCCAGGTGGACTTTCTGTATAATAATTTCCGCCGCAATAACTCCCACAGCTACGGCTGTTCCTATAAGTATGCCCCGGGCGTCCTGCGATATCTGAATATAACCTATGACCGGGCCCGCTATAACTACAAGAAGCCTTGCTATATATATAAACATTTTTTATTTTCCTCCTGTTAAAAGTATTATACCCTGCCGTACTTGCGCGGCATTTTATTTAATTATATTTTTTAATTCTTTTACTTTCCCTATCCGTATGGTTTTAATTCCGGATTTCACAGCGGTATTTTTAGAAGATATAACTGCTGTTGAAAATTTGTTGCTTTCTGCGAATTTAAGCCTCCTTTCTATGTCATCCGCAGGTGACACTTCACCCGCAAGTCCGGCTTCTCCTATAAATATTGTTCCGGCCGGCGGGGCTTTGCCCGCCAGGTTTGAATATAGAGCCGCCAGGACTCCGATATCCGCGCTCCTTTCACTTATTTTCAATCCTCCGCCAACATTAAGATATATGTCGGAAGAAGAAAGTTTCATTCCCATATGCCTCGAGGCGATTGCGGAAAGCATTAGTAACCGCTCCCGTGAAAAACCGCTTGTTCTTCTCAAAGGATATTCAAAATAGCTTTCGCTTACAAGCGCCTGAATCCGGGCCGCCTGAAAACGGCTTCCTGTCCTGACGCATACAACCGCCTGGCCTGCAATACTTTCTTGTGCCGCGCCGGCTGCCGGCTGTTTATGCTCCTTCAGCCCCGAAGAACCTATTTTATATAATAGAAAATCTCCGCAGGCGCCGAACCTGTTTTTTGCCGTAGTTATTATTCTCAAGTCCGTCTCAAGTATGTCAATATATGAAACAGCGTCAACCATATGCTCCAGAACTTTCGGTCCGGCAATACTACCTTCTTTTGTAATTTGTCCCGAGATAAAAACAATGCACTTTGTATTTTTAGCAACTGAAACCAGTTTTGCCGTACTTCTTTTTACCTGCTTAAGGGAACCGGGCGCCCCGCTTTCCCCGGGAACCGCGACAGCCTGTATAGAGTCTACAATAACGACATCCGGAGAATTGAGTTCAATCTCCTTTTCAGCGGCAGTGAGGTCCGAAACAGCCATAAGAATTATATTTTCTCCGCCGATCCCCAGGCGGGATGCATGTATTTTTATCTGCGAAGGATTTTCTTCTCCGCTTATATAAAGAACTTTTTTTCCGCTTTTCGAAAAACTTCCTGCAAGCTGCAGAAAGAGTGTGCTCTTTCCTACCCCCGGGGGTCCCCCGATAAGTATTACTTCACCCTCCACAAACCCGCCTCCGAAAAGCCTGTCCAATTCTTTCAGTCCTGACTTTATTTTTTCTGAGGTCTCACTTGACACTTCGCTCAGGCGGACAGGCTCGGATACTATCACATCTTCAAGAGTTTCTTGAGAGCCGCCCCCGGCAAATTTTGAAACCTGAACAACAGTGTCCCACTGGCTGCATGACGGGCACCGTCCCAGCCATTTTACGGAACCGTACCCGCATTCTACGCATTCAAAATCTGTCATTGAAAATCTACGGCTATTCCCGACCTGAAGCTTCCGTCTGACAAAATATCCTCGTAACTGAGACCCAGGCGCAAAAACTGGGTAAGCTGGAGCCTTCCCCCTAGATTAAGGCGTGGAGTATCTGAGTAGAAATCAAAAATATCAGCCCCGGTATCTATCCCTCTCCCCCAGTGCCAGCGGGCGCCGAGGCCGCCGGAAGAACGGATCGCACCCCCGTACACGTCAAGCCGCCCTATCTGTTTTCCCCCTATAACAGTAAGCGCGTTTGCCCTGTCCCCTCCCGTATCATAGCTGGAAGAATAATCAGGACGCAGGTTTTCAACCCGGAAAGACAAGAAATTATCAGAAGGCGTCATAATTTTCAGGCCGCCGCCGGCACGAAATTCCTCATCGCTGAAGTCATGGTAAATATCGGTTTCCCAACCGGTTTTTATTCCTCCGATGCGGCCGGCTGCATAACGCAGATCTTCCGAAGCGAAATAAACCTCATCCATTATTCTAGACAGACGGTCAGCATATTCATCCGAAGTCAAAAGCTTACCCGCAACACCGCGCCCTTCGCTGATGCCTGCAAGAATATCATCAATTTTTGCTGTAGCGTTGCTTATTCTGTTTACAGCGTCGCGAAGAGACCCGGCCTCATCCTCCATTAAATGACTGAAATGTTCCGCAGCAAGAGAAATATTGTCCAGAGTGCGGGAAAGCTTATATCCGTCCGGTCCAAGGGCTTCGGTAAGATTTTCGCCTGCTTCTCTTAGACTGCGAAAGGCAATGCTTATATTTTCAATCAGTTCCCTGTCCTTTCCCATAAGACCGAAAACTTCCGATGCCTCGTTAAGACCGTTTATAAAGCTTTCAAGAACAGACTCGTAGGAAAGAGGCGGAACTCCCTCTATTGTATCTCCGGGCTGCAGCACCGGATATTCATCTGTCCCCATGCTAAGGGCCAGGTATGTATGCCCTATAAGACCCATTCTCATTATTTTGGCTTCGCTGTCTTTTCTTATTACAATATCTTCTTCCATTCGTACGCGCACTCTTGCCCGGCCGTTGTATAGGTCAATACTGCTTACTCTTCCGACTTCTACCCCCGATATTTTTACGGCTGCCTGCGGCGGCAGGTCTGCTATGTCGTCAAAAAGTATAAAAAAACTGTATTTTTCTCTGAACCCGATATCTCCCAGGTTTATTATTACAAGGGCTGCCGCCAGCAACGCCGCCATAATAACCATCCCTGTCTTTGCTTTATTACTGACTTTCATTTTCATCACCTCTTATTAGGGTCTTGTTCTTTTGCCGTATTTTCCCCCGTAAGCCCCTCTATGAAACTTCTGACATACTGATCGGTTGACTTTTTAAATTCTTCAACCGGAGCAGTAAACCGTATCCTTCCGTTGTGCAGCAGGCTTATTCTGTCCGAAACTTTAAAAGCGGTTTCAAGTTCATGAGTTACAATAACGGAAGTAAGCTTTAATTCATCTCTGAGTTCCATAAAAATATTGCATACTGCCGAAGTCGTTATCGGATCCAGCCCCGTAGTGGGCTCATCATATAAAATATACTCGGGCTGAGTTGCTATTGCCCTGGCAAGAGCTACCCGGCGTTTCATACCTATTGATAATTTTTCCGGAAGCAGATTCTCGACACCCTCAAGACGAACCATTTTAAGATATTTTTGAACAAGAGTTTTTATTTCATCCGGGCTGTGGTTTGTTAGTCTCTTAAGGCCAAAACCCACATTCTCAGCAACCGTCAAGCTGTCAAAAAGCGCTCCTCCCTGAAACATCATACCAACTTTGATTTGCACTTTCAAAAGATCTTTTCCCGAAAGCTTTGTAATTTCCTGGCCGTCTATGTTAATGCTTCCTGCATCGGGCTTCATAATGCCGAGCAGGTTTTTAAGAAAAACACTTTTACCCTCCCCGCTGCCGCCAAGCAAAGTAAATATTTCGCCATCCCGGATTTCCAGATCTACACCGTCCAGAACCCATCTTCCCCCCAGTTTCTTTTTAAGCCCTTTTACCTTAATCATTTATATAAGCCCCAGTGATGTAAGCAGCGTTGAGAGAAAATAGTCCGAAACCAGTATAGACACTATGGATACGACAACAGCTCTCGTTGTGCTTCTTCCTACTCCGGATGCGCCGCCGGAGGCTGTAAGTCCCTTGTAGCAGCATACCGTCACTATTATAAAAGCAAAGAAAACCGATTTTATAAGCCCGTGCAGAACATGAATATTTGTAAGATAGGTAATTATATCGTTTATATATACACTGCCGGGAATGTTAAACCTGGACACCGCAATAACGTATCCGCCGAAAACACCCGTTATATTTGCAAAAAGAGTTGCAATCGGAACCATTATCAGCATAGAAATAAAAAGGGGTATGACCAGGTATTTTTCCGGCGTTGTTCCTAAAGTATAAAGAGCGTCAAGCTGCTCACTTACCTTCATTGTGGCTATTTCAGCCGTAATTGAGGCGCCCACTCTGCCGGCAATAACTATCGCAGTAAGAACAGGCCCCAGTTCAAGTACCATTGAAAAAGAAACCAGAGTGCCCATAAAAAGAGCCTGATCGAATATTCTTGTGGAAGCGACGCCGCTTTGTAGGGCAAGAACCATACCGGTAAAAAGGGCCGAAAGAAGAACTATGGGCAATGATTCATAACCGACCCTTACCATTTGCCTGTAGATATTGACCGGATCATCAGGCTTTCTAAAAATAAGCGAGGCGACTGTTTTAAGCATCCTCCAGCCGCCGGTTACGCTTTCGGCGGTATTAAGTATTTTCCGGACAGGGGTCTTCATTTTTGTTCTCCACAAAAACTCTCGGGACCCTCGAAGATATTCCAATTGTTATTTCGTAATTTATGGTCCCGCATATACGGGCAATTTCTTCAGCGGATATTTCTTCTTTTCCCGATCGGCCCAAAAGAACAGCTTCATCTCCGATATTTACTTCACTGAGAGCAGTTACATCCACCATTATCATATCCATGCATACCCTTCCTATGACCGGGCATCTTTTGCCTCTTATAATTATATCTGCCTTGTTTGACAATCCTCTCCTGTATCCGTCGGCGTAACCTGCGCATACCGTTGCCACAACAGAGTCACGGGGCGCTCTCCATGTCCCGCCGTAGCTTATGGGAGTAGATTTTTCAACGCGCTTAAGAAATATAACGGCGCTTTTAAAAGCAAGTACCGGTTCAAGTCCCACTGATACCTTTGAAACATTATCGGGATACAGGCCGTACAGGGCGAGTCCCGGCCTGACCATATTCAAAGCCGGCAGAGCCGGATTAAGCATTCCGGCGGTATTTGAGGCATGAATTAAAGGAGGTGCCGGATTAAGCCGGGAAACCAGCAAGTTGAATATTTTAAGCTGGCGCATTGTATAACTATAATCTTCATCAGCGCGGGGAAAATGCGTAAAAACACCTTCAGGTATTATATGAGTGCTGTCATCAAGCTTTTTCCACAGCTTTACGGCAGTACTGTCTGATACTCCTATTCTTCCCATTCCCGTATCAACTTTCATATGCGCACCCTGCTGCCTGCCGGCGGCGCGGGCGGCATCCTCCAGTGCTGACGCAGACTGGAAACTGGCGACAATGGGAGTCAGATTATACTCCATTATGAAACGATAGTTTTCAAAAGGGTACACTGAACCAAGAACCAGTACGGGGGTATTAATACCGGCTTCACGCAGCTGAATACCTTCTTCTATGGTTGCTACGCCCAGTATGTCTGTTCCTTCTTCGGAGAGAACCCCGGCAATTTCAACGGCTCCGTGACCGTAAGCATCCGCTTTTACAACAGCCAGTATTTTTTCTTTTGTAAGTTCTCTTATGGTCCTATAGTTTGACCTTACTGCCCCGATATTTATTTGCGCTACGG
>PWMP01000122.1 GCA_003558145.1 Elusimicrobiota bacterium | reverse complement strand
GATGAGGACGCCCAGAACAGAAAGAAACGAGCGCGATTTGTTTGCGAGAAGTCCCCTGGAGGCCTGTATAAAATAGTTCTTGATCTTGTAGAAATTTATCAGTTTCCTTTTTGAGGAACTGTCATCCCGGGATGGGGAAAGAGGTGCAACTTCTTTTTGATTTATTTTCCTGTCGGTTACTATTTCTCCGTCAAATAGCTCTATTATCCTGTCTGTTTTTTCTGCAAGCCTTTTCTCGTGGGTTACCATCACAACGGTTATACCGGAGTCACTCAGTTTCCGCAAAACTTTTATTACCTCTTCGGCCGAAGCAGAATCAAGGTTTCCCGTAGGCTCATCCGCCAGAATTATTTTCGGATTATTTATAAGGGCGCGGGCAATCGCCACCCGCTGCCTCTCGCCGCCGGAAAGCTTTGAAGGCACGTGCGATGCCCTGGAGCCCAGGCCTACTTTTTCAAGCATCTTCTGAGGGCAAAGCCGGTCTTTCCTGAAAGATTTCGGAGAGTATATAAGGGGAAGAGCGGCATTTTCACGGGCACTCAGGCGGGGAAGCAGGTTGAACATCTGAAAAACAAAGCCAAGTTTACTGTTGCGAAGAAAAGCCAGAGCTTTTTCGGAAAGAGTTGATACATCCTGCCCGTCCAGAAAAAACCGGCCGCTGTCAGGGATATCCAAAAGCCCCATTATATGCATAAGGGTGGACTTGCCGCTTCCGGACGGGCCGGTTATTGCAACAAACTCTCCCCTTTCTATGGTGACGGAAACATTTTTAAGAGCCTTGACCACTATTTCACCGAAACGGTATGTTTTGCTTACGGAACTTATTTCTATCAATCTGAAGTTCTCAGCGGTTTCCCATTCCCGGAAGCCCTCCCCGAAAACGGCCGGCAACTCCGCTTCCGGGTTCGAGAGATATTATAAGTGTATCTCTGACGTTTAGTCCCGAAACTATTTCCGTATTACTGCCGTCGCTTATGCCGGTTTCTACTTCTCTACGCTCAATCCCGTTTCCGGTTTCTACCCTTAGAAACTTAAGGCCATTTCTCTCTTCTATTGCCGAGGTGGGTACAAGCAGGGCATTTTCGCTTTTTTCTATCAGCGCTTCTACCATGGCATTCATACCGGAACGCATAAGGCCGAATCCCTGAAGCGGCCTTATGTCAACATTATAGACCGTAACATTGCTCACGACTTCGGACTCATAGGCTATATGCTCTAGCACTCCGCTTATTTTTTCCCTGGGGTGAGCATCCAGAGTTATTTTCGCTTCCTGGCCTATTGCTATCTTTCTGAGATCTGTTTCGTCAACCTGCGCCCTTATTATAAGTTCGTCGGCCATAACAAGAACAGCTTCCTGTGCACCGATTGACTGCCCGGGCTCTATGTTGCGCCTTATTATGAATCCATCAAGCGGCGCTATGACCGGAGTTGGCCTGTAAACTTCTTTCCATTTGCGGAGCTCTTCCTCGCCGCGGGCTCTTGCTGCATCAAGCAAAGCTGCTCTTTCCGAAGAACTAAGCCAGGCTATTATTTCTCCGGCTTTTACCGTGTCTCCCTCACGAAGCAGGATTTCCTCCACGCGCCCGGCAAGAGGAGGTTTTATTTCAAGTCTGTTTCTGGGACGTACATATCCTGCAGCCGAAACCGTTATGGATATATCGCTGCGGAGGGGATTGATCCGGTACACGGTTTCTTCCTCATCGTGCCGGCGGCTTATGTAAAAAAACAAGCCTGCAATCAGGCCGGCAGACAGTATTGCTGCTATTATTGTTTTTGCTCTCATTTTAGTGTTCTCCCAATACTCTTTTCCAGGCTGCAGCGGCAGCAAACAGTCCGTGCCTTACCACAAGCATCGACCCCAGCGCTGCTATGTAATCATTTTCTATTGTATTCCAGTCCTGGTATGAAATAAGACCGTTTAAATATTTTTCGCGTGCAATTTCGGCCCGTTCACGGGTGGCCCTGAAATATTTCTCCTGAACGGATATTCTCTCCTTTGCATTTTCAAGTGAGGACAAAGCAGCCTTTATATCATAATAAATATCCATTTCCGCTGCCCTTTTCTGCTCTTCGGCAGTTATAAGCGCAACATTTGAGCTTTTTAAATTATATGTATTCCTGAAACCTGTAAAAAGTGGTATTGACATACTTATTCCCGCGGACCAGTCTCCCGCAGGAGTAAAATCAAATCCGTCCAGGTCATACGAGCGGGATGCAGAAAGAGAAATGCCGGGAAGAAAATTTGAACGGCTTATTCTCCGGTCATAAAGAACAGATTCAATATTAAGGGAACGCGTAATGTATTCAGGTGTTTTTTTTACAAGTTTTTCCACATCCGGGTCAAAAGGCAATCCGTCCACATCCAGCGCACCTTCAATATCTATGCTTTTTCCCCCTTTGAGACCCATTTCCTTCAAAAGCCCCAGGATGCTGAGATCAAGTTCTCTGTGAGCCGAAGAAAGATCCATACGAGCGCGTGCCAGGTCAGCCTCAGCCCTCAGGTATGCTCCCCGGTCCTCCCTTCCGGCTTCGTACCGGAGCTCAACTATGTGGTAGTTATCTTCCCTCCTGTTGTAAACTTCTTCTGACAGAAGCACTTCCTCTCTGGCTCTGAGAACGCCCGCATAAGCTATCTTCAGGCTATATACAGTATTTGAAAGGGTTCGCCGGTAATTTTCCTGTTCCCTCTGGTAAGACACCCTTGATTTTCCCAGGGAAGAAACATTCGCTCCTCCGGCAAAAAGGGGCATACTTGCAGATATCCCGGCAGAAGTCCTGTCGCGTGTCAGGCTGCGGCTTGCTGACGCTGATATTCTCGGCATAAAAGGAGAATAACTGCTTTTCAGCGCATACTCGGCAGACTTAAGGGAATTTTCCGCAGTACGCAGGGACGGATTACTTTGCATTGCCGTCTGAAATATTTCATCCCATCCCATTGCCGCGCGGCACATAGAAACCGAAAAAAAAGATAGCAGCAGCGCTAAAAGAAACTTCATCAAACTAAAAGATCAAAACGCTTATTTAAAGCGCTCCGGACCCAGCATGCGCATCATACCGCGCTCTTTTACCTTATCCCATTGCTCGTCCGTAAGGGTTTCCCGGAATCCGTAAATCCCTCTTATCCTCCTGTGAAGCATTTTTTTCTGCAGGACTGCTATATCCTCAACCAGGGTCTCTACAATATCCCTGTCTATTTGCTCCGAAGCAAGTTCTTCCCTAAGGCTTTCAAGTTTTTCTGAAAGCTCGCCGGAAAGTTTCACGGTGTCCTTACGATCCGTTCGAAATTTTTCCCTCATCATCTTTTTCTGAGTTTCCGTTAACTCAAGCCCGTCATGCATACGTTCCCGGTACTGCCTTAATTCTTTTATCCTTTCAGAATCCGCCCCGGCGCGCATATCTTCGGGATGCCTCCTTGAATATTCCCCCGGGCGGTGATATCTTGGTTCCTGCGGAGGCCTTAGCGGGGAAAACACAAAAAATGACAGGGCACAACCTGCAACAAATCCCGATAAAATTAAAACTATACTTTTGCTTTTCATTTTAAAGCTCTCCTTCCTCTAAGAGGATTTCAATCTGCGTCTGCCAGTTTTGTTCGTATACAGTCAACTCACTGCGAAGCCCTTCGCCAAAAAGAGCGTCTAACTGGCTTTCAATATAATAATCCAGTTCCGCGTTAGCCCCGTTAGGGCTAAAAACCCCGGTAACGGCAAGAAATAAAGTAAGAACGGCACCTGCAGTTAACGCAAATCTTGCACGGAGCAGAAATGCTTTGTGCGGAGTAATATTTCTTTTTACGCGTAAAAACACGCCGGCAGGCGGATTCGGTTTCCCGGCGTCCCTGAGAACCGATGTGATTTTTGCTATTTCATTATAATACCGGCAGCACTGCGCGCAGTTTTCAATATGTTCTTTGACCCGGGACTTCCTGTTGGATGAAATTTCCCCGTCCAGAAATTTATTAATGAGATTCCTGTCGCATTTCATTTTTCTTTACCTCCGGAATTTTTTTCCTTTCATATGTTAGACAGCCGGCGAAAGCAAAAAGTTTCAACGCTTGTCATAAGCTGTTCTCATTTTTTCCCGTGCCCGGTAAATTCTTGTTTTTACCGATGAAAGAGTCATTTTAGACGACGCTGCTATTTCCTTGTAGCTCATTCCTTCCATTTCGCGCATAACTATAAGAATTCTGTCTTCAGGATCGAGAGTGCCCAGCAGTTCCTGGGCTGTCTGTTTTGATTCCAGGTCCGGCTCGCCGGATCGGGCCTTAAGCCGGGTACAGTCAAGCTCAAGGCCTTCTCTTCTTTTTTCTTTTTTTATAAGATTTAGTGTGGTATTAACGGTAATTCTGTAAATCCATGTTTTAAGGGAGGAATAAAAGCGAAAACTACCCAGTTTTTTGAAAACTTTAATAAAAACTTCCTGAAGGGCGTCAGCGGCAACGTCCCTGTTGAGACAGGTTTTCAAGGCTACATTCCATACGAAGGCGCTGTAATATTGATAAATCTTCTCCATTGCCGCCTCATCTCCGGAGGCTGCTTTTTTAATATCCGATTTTGTAATCATTTTTTTTGGGCTCTTTAAACAGTTAGACAGCGACGGGCAGTTAAAAGTTTCAGTCTTCCAGTTTCCTGAGACTGATTACGGAAGACGGTTTTGATTGTGTTATGTCTTCATAGGAAATATGACTGTCATATTTTTTCATCAGCAGCCATTTTGATTTCGGCCCTGCCTGTCTTTCCGTTCTGAAGAGAAAAAATTCTCCTTTAAGCTTTTCTCCCTTAAGAAGGAATTTTATTTTTCCTTCACCGTACTGGTTCACGGGATCCGAAGGATACAGACACTGTCCCCTGTCCCACACTATTACTTCACCTGCCCCGTAGCTGCCCTCGGGAATCTGTCCTTCAAAATGTATATAGCTTAAGGGGTGGTCCTGAGTTTCAACGGCAAGCCTCTTACGGGTAGGATCAAGAGACGGCCCCCTGGGGACAACCCAGCTTTTAAGAACGTCTCCAATCTGGATGCGGAAATCGTAGTGCAGAGTTGTTGCCCTGTGTTTCTGAACAACAAACAAAAAAATAGAACCGTCCCCTTTTTTCAACGGACGAGATAGACCCCGGAAACTATCAGTACTATTCCGGCCAGGCGCACTGCAGTCATTTTTTCTCCCAGGAATATTACCGCAAGTATTGCCGCCACAAGCGGGTAGGATGCCGATATGGGCACGGCCCTGGAGGCCGGGGTTACCCTCAACGCATAGTAATAGGTGACCATCCCCAGTAAACCCGCGGAAATGCCGGACAGAATAAAGAGCCACCTGTCCCTTACCGAAACCGCCTGGACATGCTCCCACCTGCCGCTCAAAGTAACAAAGACTATAAGTATAAGCGTAACTGCTATCTGCCTTATCGTAAGGCCGGCGACAGGATCGGATCCCCCCAGGGCAGCCTTTTCCATTATGGGAGGCAAACCCCAGAAAAAAGCTGTCAGTAAAAGAAGGATAAATGCCTGCCAGCTCATCTTTCTAAAAACCTATCCTCCCTTCTTCGGAGGACGGATCTATTTTCCTGCCGGATTTTTTTTCGTATTTTTCTATGTTGTCCTTCAGTGCCAGGTGAAGCCGCTTGGCGTGAGACGGTGATGTTATAATCCTTGATATTACCTTGGCCTGTTTTGAGCCCGGCGGTATAAAAATAAAATCAAGTATGAATTCCTCACGGGAATGTGTCACCGAGGCCATATTGGCGTACTGGCCCATTGCGGTAGCTTCATCAAGCTTTATCTGTATGCTCTTCGGCTGTTTTTCTTCGTTCACTTTTTTAACCTCCTTTACACCCCCTCCCCAATCAGTATAAACGTGTTTTCCTTTTTTGAATTTTTTCGGATTCATTCTTTTTCCTTTATCATTCTAAGACAGCTTATCCTCGCATTCTCCTTTATGTGCGTATCCTCTATGCACATTAAGGGCAGCAGTATTTCTCCGCTTTCTTCAATTGTGACGCTGGGATGAATCACTCCGCTTTTAAGAAGGCGCAGGTTCGGTTCGATAAAAGCCTTGTGACGCGGCGGAATTTTAAGCATCTCGTTGTATCTTACCATATACATTCCCTTTTTAAGCTGCCACCACCCGTATTCGTCTGACGGCTTATTAAGTTTAGGCTTGAGAGCCCTGCGAGGAGCGGGACTAAACTCGCCGCCTCCGAAATCAAGGCGAGCTCCGGGGGCTATTTTATAGATACAGTCCGCAGTAAGGTCCACCGTATGTTTATTGACCTGTTTCTTTTCGTATACTGTATCCGTTAAAAACTTAATTGCCTCCCGTCCTGAAAGATACCTCATTCTTAACCCTCCTCCAATATCTTGTAAGACAGTTTTTTCCCCGCCTCCACACCGGGCTGATCAAACGGGTTAACTTTCAGTAGTTTTCCGGCGACGGCGCAGGATACTTCAAGCTGGTACAGAAGTTCCCCTACGTTATATGCGTTAATTTCAGGTATTTTAAACGTCATATTGGGAATTCCTGCCTGTGCAAGGGCTCCTGCTGTTCCTTTCTCTTCCGCTTTAAAAAGCTGCCGGATTGATTTTCCGTTCAGAAAGTGGCCCTCAAAGTCAAGTTTCAATTCAGGCATACCTTCTTCTACGCCCAAGAAAGTTATAACCTTGTCCCGGGGTCCTTCCATATAAAGCTGAATCTGGCTGTGCTGGTCCGTTGCCCCAACGGCTTTTACAGGCGTGGGTCCGCTGCTTTCCTTTTTTCCCAGTGATTCGGCCCATAGCTGACAAAACCAGTCGGCTGCGCTTGCCAGACGGCTGGAATACGGCATAAAGACATTTATGTTTTTTGATTTTCTGTAAAAATAGCACTGAAGAGCCGCGTAATTGACAGGAACGTGCTCGTTTTCCGCCGCGTCCGCCGCTCCCTCCAGAAGGGACATTATGTTTATGCCGCTGACGGCGGCGGGAAAGAGCCCTACTTCCGAAAGGACCGAGTATCTTCCTCCGACATCTTCAGGCACGGGAAATGTCTTTATTCCATGCATGTCCGAGAATTCCCGTAAAAAACCCTTTGAACCGGTAATAAACACAAGGTTTTCCTTCCAGTTTTCAACACTGTCTTTTAGAAGTTTAAGGAAGTGAAAAAAGTTAGCAAGCGTTTCCGCCGTGGTTCCCGACTTGGTTATTACAACAAAAAGAGTTTCTTTTGGGTCTATGACCTGAGAAAGTGCCTCAGTACGTGAAGGATCCGAATTGTCGAGCACAAAAAACCTCGGTGTTTTTCTGCCTTCTGCTATGTTATGGTAAGGATGATTTAAGGCATCGTTAAGCGTAGTGTTTCCCAATGCGGACCCCCCTATACCGAGTATTACTATATTTTTGAAATTTTTGTATTTCCCGGCTTCTTTCATTATTTTTTCGGCCTCCCCGAAACGGAAAGGCAGATTCATGAATCCGGGAGGCGATTTTTTGTATTCCTCCAGGCATTCGGCAGCCTGGCCGGCGAGCGTCTCAAATTTATCCTCACTGATTCCTTCTTTACCGATATTCGTATCAATACAATTGTCGTAATTCAGCTCAATCATTTTTGTTTATCCTCTTTCTTAATTTTATCCAGCTATAAGTCCTACGTCTACAAAATAAGTAACCTTACCTTCAACGAGATGGCCGCACAGGGCCTGCCCTCCCTCCCTGCCGCAGCAGGCATGGATATGTGCTCTCCCGTTTTTAACAAAGCCGCTTCCGGAAATTTCAGCCTTCTCGTTAAACTCGGTTTCAAAATGGCCGGGCGGAATTTCAGTAGAACTGTTGTCTATTGTTATCAGCGCAAATTTACTTAGCGCTCCCGCAAGCGAAACTATAAAAGCTTCTTTTATTCCTAATTTTTCAAGTTTCTCTTCAAGTATCCTGATCAACTCCTCTCCTTCCTCAATCCTTATCTTGTATCTTTTCATATATATCCCCTTTCCCGCTTCAGGAAGTCAATATCCTTTTAAGCAGAACTCCCGTCATCAAAGCCCGGTAATCGCCCTTTGACCTGAAATCATCTATGGGGCTGCATTCAAAAGCTATCGTATGGGCCGCGCGTTCAAGCAGGTCCTGTGTCAGTTCTTCACCCCTTAAAAGTATTTCGGTTCTTTTTGCTCTTAGCGCTTTCGGGCCTACCGCCCCCATTGCTATTCTTATCTTTTCAATTTTTTTACCGCTCATAATCCACGCGGCCGCCACCGAAACTTTTGAAATTGCAAGTGCGGCGCGGCTGCCAAGCTTAATAAAACCGCTGCTCAGCGTTTCATGGACAGGTATTTTTACCGCGCATATTATTTCTCCGGGCCGCAGAATATTCTCGCCCGCCGCCGTACAGAATTCATCGGCGGGAACATTCCTGGTGCTTTCTCCTTCTGTAAGTACTAAAACAGCATCCAGGGCATACAGCGCGGGTATTGTATCGCCGGCAGGATTTGAATTGGCTATATTGCCGCCTACGGTAGCAAGATTTCTTATAAGAGGCGAGCCCATCTGCGAGGCCGCCAGCGCAAGACAGCGCGCATATCTTCCCGCTAACTCACTGGAAACTATACGGGACATTGTAGTAAGAGCCCCTATTTCTATAAAACCTTCTTTTTCCTCTATTCCCTTAAGTTCTTTCAACTGTGATATATCTATCCACCGCCGCTCGTCTGTCTGGTACTCCTTTTTCATTACCATTAAATCCGTACCGCCGGCAAGAAAATACGCTGCCTTTCCTCTTGAAAGCTCCCTTATCTGCCTTATCTCTTCAGGAACTATATATTCACTCATTTTTTTGGCCTAAAATTTCCGCAGCTTTTTCCACACCGTCAATTATTTTAGTGTAACCCGTACAGCGGCATATATTGCCCGAAACAGCTTCTCTTATTTCGTCCCTTGACGGGGACAGGTTCTCCTTCAGCAGTACATATGCGGCAATAATAAACCCGGGTATACAGAAACCGCACTGAACCGAACCCGATTCCACAAAAGAATCCTGTATAACCTTAATCTCCCTCTTATTCTCAAGGCCTTCCAGTGTGACTACTTCCCGGCCCCTGAGCTGCCCGGCTGCAACCATGCAGGATGTTACAGGCCGGCCGTCCAGCAGTACCGTACAGGTCCCGCATTCTCCCCTGCTGCACCCTTCTTTTACGCTTACGACGTCAAGATCTTCTTTAAGAACGCGAAGAAGTGACTTCAAAGGATCTGTATCTATATTTACTTTATTGCCGTTTAAAATAAAAGAAATATTCATAACTTACTTTAACTTTCTACGGATGCCTTTTTTAAGCCTTCAAGTATATCTTCGGGCAGGCCCGGGGTTTTTCTTATCCTGACCCCGCAGGCATCATATACAGCGTTCATAATAGCCGCAGCCGGGCCCACCATGGGAGGTTCACCCAGTCCTTTTGCGCCAAACGGCCCCTCGCTGTAGGGAGATTCAACTATTATTGCATCTACATCAGGAACGTCCAGAGAAGTAGGTATCGTATATCCGGTGAAAGAGGGATTAATTATTTTTCCGTTCTCAAGGACAAGATTTTCATAAAGAGCATAGCCTATTGCCTGTACCGTACCTCCATGTATCTGCCCCTCCGCCGACGGATAATGTATCGCTTTGCCTATATCGTGGGCAGCCGTAAAGCTGCTTACCCTAACCTGTCCCGTTTCTGTATCGACCTCAACCTCAGCTATGTTTGTTGAGAAAGTATAAACAGGATAGGAGTTTCCCATTCCGGTTTCAGGGTCAAATGAAACATCTTTTACAGTGTACCAGCCCTGCGCAGCCACCTGCTGCCTTGTACGGTAGGCCTCATTCACAACATCCACATAATCCATTTCTCCATCGGGAGAACAATATTTTCCGCCTTTTATCTCTACCCGGTTTTCGTCAGTCCCCAGTTTGACGGCGGCGGCTCTCTTAAGTATATCCCTTATCCGCGAAGCTGCGTCCATAACTGCCCTGCCCCCAACCATAGTGGCCCTTGAGGCAACAGTAGGGCCGGAATCAGGCACCCTGGTCGTATCCGGCTCCAGTATCTCAACCATATCGTAACTGCATCCAAGCGTATCTGCGCAAATCCTGTTAAAGACCGTAAGGGCTCCCTGGCCCATTTCAACGTTGCCAACGGCCACGACAACGGACCCGTCCTCCTTAACGTAAACCTGGGCTCCGGCCTTAGCAAAGTATTTTCCTTCCGCGCCGAGCCCGACGCCGTAAAAAGTGGTGGAAATACCCATTCCCTTCTTTAGTGTTCCCTTATCGCTGCCCCTGTGAAGTTTAAAAGAGCTTCTTTGGAGCGCTTTTTGCAGGCTTTCTTCCATTCCGCAGCTTTCCCCTACTACCTGGCCGGTAGCTGTTTGGGAACCGGTTTTAAGCAGGTTTTTTCTGCGGAGTTCAACGGGATCCATATCAAGTTTTTCGGCAAGCTCGTCAATCAGCGATTCGTTGGCAAAATTCACCTGAGGCTGCCCGAAACCCCTCAGCGCTCCGCACGGAACAGTATTGGTGGCCATTGCGTAAGAATCCACCATAACATTTGCTATGTCATATGGCCCCGCAACGTGAACCAGGCCCCTCCAGGCCACAATAGGAGACAGCGTGCAGTAGGCTCCTCCATTAACTATGTACTCTGCCTGGCAGGCTGTTATTTTTCCGTCTGAAGATGCGCCGTATTTTATTCTTGTCCTGGAGGGATGTCTTTTTGACATGGAATGAAAGTCTTCTTCCCGGTCATATACAAGCCGGACCGGCCGGCCCGTCTTAAGCGCCAGAAGGGCCGCATGGGCAGCCAGAATTGAAGGCATATCCTCCTTGCCGCCGAACCCCCCCCCGGTAGGGGTCTGAATAACACGAACCTTTGAATACGGAAGCCCAAGAACCCTTACAAGCGCGTTATGCACGTAAAACGGGCACTGCATAGAGCCTGAAACTATTACGGATGAAGACGGGCCGGGAACGGCTGTTATTCCCTGGTTTTCAAGATAGCAGTGAACCTGGTGGGCTGTTGTGTAGACTTTTTCTACGATTATATCGGCTTCTTTGAATCCCTTGTCAACATTACCCTTTCTTATTCTGAATGAAGAGTGTATGTTATCCTCTCCTCCTATGTAAACGGCATCGGGAGTCATCGCCTCTACGGGATCGTAAACAGCAGGATACTCTTCTATCAGCAGTTCAGCAGCGCGTGCGGCCCGCTGCGCCTGCTGACGGGTATCTGCGGCTACAAGTGAGACAGCCTGCCCGTAAAACTTTACATCCTCTCCAACACCGGCAAGGCAAGGATAGTCATTTTTAACAAAAGGTACGCAGTTTTCCCCGGGAATATCCGCAGCGCTGACGACAGCCCTTACCCCGGGCATTTTTTTTATCTTATCAATATTTTTAAACTCTTTTATTTTACCGTGGCAGACCGGGCTTCTCACGGTGGCTGCTTCCAGCATGCCGTAAACAGGAATATCGTCTATAAACCTTGTCTGCCCCCGGACTTTTTCACGGGCGTCCACCCTGGCTGAGTTTTTTTTGGTAGTTTGTTTCATTACGAAAGATGCAATATTTTATTTCTTTTTAAGGGCTGATTCTGCAGCAGCACTCACAAATTTATCATTATCCTTAAGCGCCTTTTTCAGGGCGTTTTCAACTTCCTTACCTGAAAATTGCTTCAGGGCCTGTATTGCCGATATTTTAATGGCTCCCCCCGTTTTGCGTGAGAACTTATACCAGGGGGGTGTATCTAACAGGCTTATAAGCGGGCCTACTGCCCTCCTGTCACCTATGGAAGCAAGGGCCATGCAAGCCGCCTGGCGAATCATATCGGACTGTTGTTTTGAGGAAATAGAAGACGGAGAAATAATATCAATAAGTTCTTTTACTGCAGGCTCATACTCAAGCTCTCCCAGCATCTTGATTGCTTCTCTTTTCACCAGGTCATCCCGATCCCTGATGCTTCTCATAAGAAATCTGCCTTTCCTGTCATCTTCGGAACGTATCCGCGGAAGAGTCAGAACCGCTTCTACCCTTATCCTCCTGTCAGGGTGATTTATCGCTTTTTTAAGATATTCAAAAGCCAGGCTAGCGCTATCAACAGAAGGAAGCACCTGGACAAGCCTTTTAAGCTTTGCTGTTGAAGTTTCCCGGCTAATCTCCTCAGCCATATACGACACGGCATCTTCTCCTATTTCTTTCAAAAGGGAAGTCAGGTATGCTCGCTGGCTGTAATTTTCATATTCCTTTATTCTTTCAACCAGACCCGGAACAATAAATTTGCCTATTTTTGAAACCAGTTCATACACCTGTCTTCTTCTTTCCGTTTCTGAAGATCCCAATTCCTGAATAAGTAACTCGGAGGCATCACTTTCGGAAAACATTTTGAGGAATTTCTCAGCATATTCAGGCCTTTTTGCAAACTCCGGAATTTTCTGAGCGGCATGTTCTGAATAATTGCTTATTATCGGCAAAGCTTTCCCGTATTCCTGCTGCCGAATGTACTTTTGAGTTTTTTTCAAAAGCATTGCCAAAACATTCTCATATATCAGAGGGTCACGCTCTTTTCCTGATTGTTCTCGCAATATAACAAACAGCGTTTCAAAAAGATTACTGGAGCTCAAGTCAAATACCGGGTAAAGTTCTTTTAATAGATCAACAGCGCTGCTGCGAACCGATAAAGTATCTGCCTGTATGTCTTCGGCAATCTTTTCTACAAGTTCTTTCATAAGCCCTTTTTCTCCGGCAGCTTCCAGCCCTTTAAATATTTCCGGAAGCTCCCTGCGCGTTTCCATCCCTATAAGAAAAAGGCTGTCTTTTTCCAGTATATTGCGGGCTTTTTGTACAAATTCCGAAGAACCGTTTTTTTGCTCACCGGGAGGCAGAGGTACTAATTCTTCAAGGTTGCCGTCCAGGAACTCCCGACAGACTTCAAGTGCAATATCCCTATCCTCAAAACAGTCTATCATAAATCTTACTGTATCTCTTATTTTTTCCAGCCGTCCGCCCCCGAGTTTTAAATTAGAAGATGACTTTAAGGACTTATAGACGCTTGCGAGCCTGTACACCGATTCCTTAAGTTGCGGCTGTGTCATAGAAGAATAAACTTCTTTTTGTATTTTTTCCTTGCTGTTTTTGCTGTTGTTTAAAAATTTAGACAGGAATTCCGGCTTCAGGGAAAATATCTTTTCAGCGATTTTAATTTTTGTCTCATCCTTTATTGTGCCGCCGGAAGCAGAAAACTGCAGTTCGTTTATTTCTTCAAGAACTCTCATAAGCTCATCAAGAGATCCCCTGTTCTTTTCAAAATGGTCTTTAGCGCCATCTATTACCATATCATCACTGCCGACAGGTCTATATATGCGCTCGTTAACTTTTATGTGTTCTATACCCTTTTGTTTCATACTTTCATCCATAACCAATCCAAAGCCAACATTTTCCCGGCAGGCAAGTAAACCTACAAAACCTGAAAGTTCTTCCATTGTTATACCGGCGCGAAAAGTTATATTTTTTATGTGCAGGGATTCCAGAATCCTCACCAGTGCTTTTACAGTTTCTCTTTTATCCGTCCGTAAACGCAACAGCTTAAGAAGTTTTCCGTTTATCAACAGTTCGCCGCGTACTTCATTAATTTCAACAACTTCCGCTTTTCCAAGAATTTTTGCCATAGACGAATGGAGTTTTCTTGTTGCCTCTTGGAGTGGGGAACTTGCAGGGGGATAGAGTTTTGCGGCGGCAAAAGCGGCTTTAAAGCGGAACAGCGCTTCAACAACCAGGTCAAAAGTGACCTGATTCGTTTCTATATTAAAATTTTCGGTTTCTTTCTGATTCATTCAGCCTGAGACTTTTTCTAAAGCAAGCCTCACTGCTTCTAAAATTTCACTCTTCTGAAAGGGCTTTACAAGATAGACAACTACTTCCTTTTCAAGTTTTTCCTTGGTCTCAGGATCAATGTTGAGGCCCGTAAGAAAAACCACGGGTATTGCGGCTGTGGAGTCATCTTCTTTTATTTCTCTGATTGCTTCGTACCCGTTCATTTCCGGCATGGCGTAGTCCATAATAATCAGGTCCGGTTTCTGACTTGCGGCTATTTCAACGGCTTCACAGCCGTTTTCGGCTTCAACAATCTCAAAACCCCTGTTTTCAAAAACTTTTTTAACCAGGAGGCGTACGAATATATCATCATCGCATACAAGCATTTTCTTTTTCACCGGAATCTCCTTGCAGTTTTCCTGCTTTCTTCAGTCTTCCTTAAGCTGTTTTTTTTCCTGCGCAGTCCTTTCTCTCATTTCAAGAGCCCCCGAAAAGCATTTTTGTACGCATATCGAACAGCCTATGCACTTTTCCGGATCGGTCTCAGGGTGAGTGTCACTGTCAAGCTCTATTGCCATATAAGGGCACCTGACGCAATTTCCGCATTTAAGACACAAATCCTTGTCTATGAGGGATGAAATCTTTTTTTCCGCGGAAAGTTCCATAAAATCAGTTATGGCTCCCGGCTGGGCAGCCCCTATGAGCCGGGCGACGGATGAAAACCCTCTCTGTTTCATAAGGAAACTCAGGCCGCCTGTAAGGTCATCTATTATTCCGTATCCGTACTTCATTATAATCGTGCAGAACTGAACGCTTTCAACCCCCAGCGCGAGAAAATGGGCCGCCTGACGATAATTCATAGGCCCGCCGTTTCCGGATATTGCCACTCCCACAGGCACGGCGCGGGCAAGGGTAAAATAACTTATAGGGGCCGTTCCGGCTCCGCTCATCCCCAGAACCACTCCGTTTTCCCATTCTTTTCTTCCCCTGTCCTGAAAACCCAGGGACGGATAAGTATTTGCAAGAGTCACTCCTGCTTTTTTCTCCGGGTATTTTTCAAGAATCTTTTTTACTGCCTTCATTATGCTTTCAATGGAAGTAACGGCGGCTGTCAGCTTGAAAAGTTTAGGTATATCCGGAGAGGAAACCTGCATGACCCAGTCTATAACCTTTGAGGTAAGTTCCGGGGACTGGGCAACGATATCTCCCTCGGTGCCTTCTCCACCCTGGGGACAGGAAAGAGAATATTCTATAGCCATTGCTCCGGCCTCCTCAAGTGTTTTTGTGTTAGACTGCCACCCCTTCATATCTTCATCGTCGTTGCCCGTCACAGGGCCGCCCGTTGACGCAATTGTCAGGCGATCGGGATATTCCCTGACCAGGCGGCTGATTTCTCCGCTGACCCTGCCAATAAGGTGTCCGGACACGTTGTCGCAATTTCCGTAGGTTTCCCCGGAAAAAGCATGCATATATTCACCCGGTATATGTATGGGGCCGGACGCAAAAGCCGTTTTCATCACGCCGCCCGCCCAGCCGGATTCATAAGCTTTTTTCATCTGGTCATATCCGTCCGAAGGAGGCGCCGCTGACAAAAGAAAAGGATTTATAATTTTTCTGCCGAAAAAGACGGACTCAAGGCTGACGGGAGTTTTTATATATCCATCAAGAGGGGCTTTGTTTCTTTTTTTATCTTTCAATTCCGGCGCCGGCGTCTTTTCAAGAAAACTTTCAACTTCCAGGGCCGCGTTTTTACCTGCCGCGACAGCCTCCACAACAGTTGACGGACCGTTAACACAATCACCGGCAAAAAACACATTATCACCCTTTCCTGAAGGTAAAGACGGTCTACATCCTATGGCTATGATAAGCATATCAATATCAGACCGTTTTTGTGTGGTACCGGGGATTTCTTTTACGGCTTCAAGTGAAAAAGTGTCTCCGTCCAGCTTCAGCTTTACGGTATCTACCGAATCAATACGGCCGTTTGAACCGCTTACAGAGCTTATCCCGGTGCGGGGATTTACTTCTATACCGAAATCAAGCAGTTCCTTCCTTTCACGGCCGGTAAGGGGCATTTCGGCATTACTCTCAAGGCAGAACATTTCCACCCGGGACGCGCCTTTGGAAACTGCCTTGACGGCGCAGTCCAGAGCAGTCGCCCCTCCCCCTATAACGGCCACATTTCCGGAAACTTCAATTTCACCGCTAAGAAATTCTATGGAACCAACAGCGAGCTCTTCACCGGGAATTCCCGGCAAAATAGGTTGCCAGAGCCCAACAGAAGCAATCACCGCATCATAGGAGCCGGAAAGTTTTTCCAGGTCTTCTACTTCCGAAGAAATTTTTAACGTTATGTCTCCAAGGCTTTTTACAAAATCAATATCGCCGGCAAGCATTTCGCGGTCAAGGCGGTGGGGCGGAATCAGGTTTCCCATACCCCCGGCTTTATGCCGGCTTTCATAAATCTCAACCCTGTGTCCGCGCTGGGCAAGCGCAGCCGCGGCCGCCAATCCGGCGGGGCCGCCGCCGGCTACGGCAATTTTCCGGACGGTACTCTTCTTTTTATTAAATTCAGCAATCCCGTTTCCCTGCCTGGCGCGCCAGACTATTTCGGCCTGTAAATCCGGTATTCTTACGGGGTCATCAAAAAGTTTGTGGGAGCATTCGGCCATGCAGAATTTATCCGGACAGACCATCCCGCAGATGCCTCCCAGAGGGTTGTCTCTCATTATTAAAGCGGCAGCCCGGGAAAAATCCTCCCTCGTCATTTCCCTCGCAGCCATTATGAAGTCAGCGGGACTGCAGTTTACGGGACAGCCCTGACGGCAGGGTTTTTCCTCACAGAATTCGCACCTGTTAAGCTCTGCCCTGAGCTGGGCGTCGGTAAAAAGAAGAGCTTTGCTTTTATTTTTATACTTGTACATTCAATTCCTTCCTTTTGTTCCGTGTATCGCCCGGGCTTTCATTTTATACATATTAAGCAGTTAAATTCAACCGGGCAATTATATTAGTTTTCAGGGAAGTTCGAAAGCTTTTCTTTTTAAAAAGATTCCTCTTCCCTTTTCAGCCCTGATTCCGGATTTACTGTAAACGACCTCCCCTCTTGATATCGTGGTTTCCACACACCCGGCTGCCGAAAAGCCTTCATAGGGCGACCAGTCACAGTTTGAAAACATTTTCCGGGCACGGATGGTCCTCACTTTGCCCGGATTAAAAATAACTATATCCGCGTCTGATCCTTCTTTTAATGTCCCTTTTTCAGGGTACAGTCCGAATATCTTAGCCGAATTGAATGAAGTAAGCCGCATAATATGAAGAGGTGACAGCCCTCTTTTGACAACTCCTTCCGTATACATAAGTTCCAGAGTGTTTTCTATGCCCCCCAGGCCCATCGGTGTATTGCCAAAAGAACCGCCGCCGGAAAGCTTCTGCTCCCTTTTAAAGGGGCAATGATCGGTTCCTATGGTATCAACGCTGTTTTCAATTACAGCGCGCCAGAGCTGGTAATTGTCCTGCTCGCTTCTTAAAGGCGGTGAGCAGGCGTAAAGACAGGCATCGGGGCCTTTATATTTTTCACTGTTAAGGATAAGGTATGGCGGAGTGGTCTCCACTAAAATATCTCTTCCTTCTTTTCTAAGTTTTCTCAGGTCGGAAGCGGACTTGCCGCCGGAAAGGTGGCATATGTAAACAGCTGCCCCGGCTTCATCTGAAAGAACACAGGCACGGCTGACAGCTTCCCGTTCAACAATATCGGGCCTTGCGTCAGGAAAATTAGAAATATCAGTTTTTCCCTGTTTTACTAATTCTCCGGCCAGAGCATCCGAAACAGCCCCGTTTTCAGCATGAACCATAATTATGGATTGAAGCCCGGCGGAGGTTTGCAGGGCGCGGTAAATCCCGTAGTCATCAAGCCCCCAGCCTTCCGTTGCCGGCATAAATATTTTAAAACTTGCCGTTCCTTCTTTCACGGCAGCTTTCATATCTCCGGGTGTTTCAGGGCCCCAGGAAGTAATCTGGGAATGAAATGAAAAATCCACTATGGATTTCTTAGCCGCTGATGCGCATTTTTCCCTTATGCGGGAAGCCATATCCTGTCCCTCGGAAGGAATGGCAAAATCTATGAAAGTAGTGACTCCGCCGGCGGCGGCAGCCCTGGAACCGCTCAGAAAATCATCACTTGAAAAGGAATTGTACGCTTCCAGCTCAAAATGAACATGAGGATCTATTATACCCGGAAAAACAAGCCTGCCCCCGGCATCTATCTCTTTAACTTTTCCCTTTACTGAAACAGAAGAGCCTATAGCAGAAATCTTTTCTCCCTCTATAAGCAAGTCGGCCGCCTGTTCACCCTTTTCGGTAAGCAGGCGGCCGGATTTTATCAGTATTCTGTTTTCTTTCATCTGTGGTTAAAAAAGCGGAGCATCTTATATTTTTTTTCAGGCCTTTATCGTTTCTTTTATTATCTCTTCTATTTTGTTTTCGGAATTAACTATAACAAGTTTTGTTTCAAACTTCTTTTTTTTCTTTATCATAACAGTGGAAAAAACCAGGAGTGTATCACCCGGCTCGGCCAGTTTTGCCGCGCCTCCGTTTAAGGCTACATAACCTGAACCTCTACGGCCTTTTATCGCATAGGTCCGGAACCTTTCCCCGTTAGTCACGTTTACAACATCCACCATTTCAAAGGGACTTATATCCGCCGCTTCAAGAAGGATTTGGTCTATCGTGATGCTTCCCCGGTAGTTAACGTTTGTCTCTATAACTCTTAGTCCGTGCAGTTTTGATTTTAAATAATGTTTCAGCATAATTTACTTTTTTCCGTTCTCAAAAACCCCCATTTTACGGAATTTTTCAAACCTCTTGGTAAAAAGATTTTCGGAAGATGTCCTTTTGAGGACGCCAAGATGATGCTTAAGGCGTTTTTTCAGGGTATCATACATTTCCTGCCCGTTCCAGTGAGCCCCGCCGGGGGGTTCCTTAACTATATCGTCTATTACGCCCAGTTCCAGCAGGTCCTTTGCCGTCAGCCGCATCGTATCCGCGGCAATAGTGGCTTTAGAAGCGTCCCTCCATAAGATTGCGCTGCATGCTTCAGGCGTACACACAAAATAAACTGAATTTTCCAGCATAAGTATCTTGTCCCCCACTCCCAGGCCCAGGGCGCCTCCGCTGCCTCCTTCTCCCGTTATGGTAACTATAACCGGAATTTTCATCTCCATCATATCCCTAAGGTTTTTTGCTATAGCTTCGGCCTGGCCGCGTTCCTCCGCCCCTATTCCGGGATACGCACCGGGCGTATCTATAAGAGTAATAACAGGAAAGGAAAATTTTTCAGCGATTTTCATCAGCCGGAGAGCTTTTCTGTAACCTTCGGGATGCGGCATGCCAAAATTTCTTTCAACGCTCTCTTCCGCCGTACGGCCTTTTTGCGTACCTATAACCATAACGGTCTGTCCGTCCAGGGATGCAGGGCCGCCTATTATAGCCCTGTCGTCGCCAAAGTTTCTGTCTCCCCTCAATTCGGAAAAATCATCGAAAACCTCTTCTATATAATCCAGTGTATAAGGCCTCATAGGATGGCGGGCCAGCTGGACCTTCTGCCAGGGTGTGAGTTTTGAAAATATTTTTCTGATCAGTTTTCCTTTCTCCCGCTGAAGCTGACGGATTTTCTGCGAAGCGGGGTCTTCAGCCGAAAGCTTTTCTATCTGCTCCTGGATGCGGATTATCGGCTCTTCAAAATGAGGAAAAGCTCGTTTAAGGTCAGGCATAATATTTAAAAATAACCCCTGTACATAATCTTAAGTATGCGGCTTGGGCCGGACTTTCCCCCCAGGTCTATAAAATTAAGTTCAAACGACAGCTCCGGGCTCAGAAGATATTTTATCCCCAGGTTTACCTTTCCGCCGTCCTTATCTATATCTTTAAATTCCGCCAGAGCCATAAATTCGGGCCCGAGCATAAAATCAATTCCCGTAAAACCGGTCACTCCCTGGTCATCGGCAGACGGAATACCGTGATTTGTGTTAACACCAAGGTTGAGGTTTAACCCGGGCAGGACCCCATATTTTGAAGCTACGACAAAAAAGCCCAGGGGGGGGTATTCATATGTATCTTTTTTGCTGTATTCACCGTATCCCTGCTCGTCAAAACCAAAACTGACAGCCGGCCAGAAGTTATCCCCTGAATAAAAGGGAATCTTTGCGTAAAGATAGGGGCGGCGCAGGTTTACATCGCCGTGGCCTACTACGTTTTCGGCGTTAAGGCTCAGCCCCAGGGTAAGATTCTGCATTATTATCCCGTACTGCAGGCGCCCTACCACAGAACCCGGACCGTAAAGCCGGAACATCAGAATGTATGACCCGAAATCCACAGCGTTTGCAGTCGGGGTGTCTATAAGTTCCGTAAGGCGGTACGAAGAAACGGCAGGCGAAGCCTGGAACAGCAGCCATCCCGAAAGGACCAGTACTGTTGCTTTTTTTATCACTTTATTTCTCCTTAAGCGCCCTGAGTTTTGCGCCCCCGGACTTAAAATCACTTCCCAGAAGGGGCCTCAGGTACTTAATAAATTCATCCGTTACGTTGTTTCCTTCGGCATTT
>PWMP01000024.1 GCA_003558145.1 Elusimicrobiota bacterium | reverse complement strand
TCAGGGGGTATGAGCTTTTGTTCTCACATGCACTGTGGTTTGAAGATGTAAATTATTCCAACTTTGCTGCAGGGGCTCCTCTTCTTAACGGCTACATGGCGCTTGGTTTGTCGGGCCTGTTTGCCGGAGAAATAGATAAATTTAATTACATAGGGGACTCCATGGATGATGAATACAGTCCCAGCGATATGGCTGTTGCGGCTTCTTATTCAAGGCAGATAAAAAGTGTTTCGGCAGGTGCGGCGTTAAAATTCATAACTTCTGATATAGACGGGGACAGGGCCAGCGCTGTTGCAGTGGATATGGGAGTTATGCGCCGGTTTGGTCTTTTAAACGCAGGTTTTTCGGTTCAGAACCTGGGAACGGAAATGCAGTTCAGAAAAGAGTCTGACCCTCTTCCGTTAACCGTACGCCTGGGAGCTTCGTATCCTTTCCGGCTGTCCGTGTTTGAAATGCTTGCCTCTGCGGAGACAAACTATTCAGCGGAAGTGCCTTTCAGGGTAAACGCCGGTATAAACGCTGATTATCCCGTAAACAAATTTATTCTTTCTATGAGGCTGGGGCTAAAATCCTATGCTGAAGGACTGGACGCACTGAGCCATCTTACGAGTGGTTTCGGTTTCAGTTATGAGAATATAAGTTTTGACTATGCACTTGCTTCTTTTGAGGATCTGGGCTTGACACACAGGGTCTCTCTTTCGTATGCTTTTTCACGGGTTCCGGAAAAAGAACTTTCCGAAGAGGAAAAACAGGAACTTATGAAAAAGTATTTTATGGCCGGACATGAATTATTCTCTGAAGGCAGGTACAAACAGTCAATTAAGCAATTTGAAAAAGTACTTGAACTGGATCCTTCACATGCCAACTCACAGCAGTACATCGAAAGAGTCCAAAATAAACTTAATTAATCATAAGTTCCAATTCTAACAAGGGGTTAATCATTAAAAAAACATAAAGGAAGGATTTGATTATGAGCGAAAAAAAATATCTTGTAACAGGCGGCGCGGGCTTCATAGGATCCCACATAGTTGATGAGCTGCTTAAGAAGGGTGAAGAAGTTATTGTCGTAGATAATTTTATAACAGGCAAAAAAGAAAATCTTTCCGGCGTAATTAACGATATAGAACTTGTAGAGGGAGACATAAGAGATAAAGAACTTATGAACAAACTCTGCGGGGAATGCAAAATTATTATACACCAGGCGGCTCTCCGCTCTGTTCCCCGTTCTGTTGACGATCCGATGTCCACAAATGACTATAACATTACGGGGACGCTTAACCTTCTGATGGCCGCGTCCGAATCGGGAGTTAAAAGGCTTGTGTATGCTTCATCCTCATCCATTTACGGAGATACGGCACAGCTGCCCAAAAAAGAAGACCAGGTTCCTTTGCCGATATCACCCTATGCGGTTTCCAAACTTACCGGTGAGCATTACTGCAGGGCTTTTTCCCGCACTTTTGGGCTGGAGACGGTAAGTTTAAGGTATTTTAATGTTTTCGGTCCGCGTCAGAATCCTGAATCCAAGTATGCAGCTGTTGTTCCCATATTTGCAAAACAGGCCCTTGAAGGAAACCCCCTTACCGTTCATGGAGACGGTAAACAATCAAGAGATTTTACCTATGTTAAAAACGTTGCTGCCGCCAACCTCCTCGCTGCAGAGGCGGAGGGTGTTAGCGGAGAATCTTTTAATATAGCCTGCGGCAACAGATATAGTGTGCTTGACATAGCATCTGAAATTTTAAAAAATACCGGCGCTGATGTGTCGATGCAGTACGAGCCCAGGAGAAAAGGAGATGTTGAGCATACGCAGGCCGATATTTCAAAAGCCGCAGATATGCTGGGTTACAAGCCGGAAGTGGATTTCCATGAGGGGATGAAAATAACTGTAGAAGCATACAGCAGACTCTGCTGACGCTGCACGGGCATGCTGCTTTCGGTTGTTATACCTTTCTACAACGAAAAAGATACAATAAGGGAAATTGTAAAAAAAGTTCTGTCTCTGAAATGTGTATACGAGGTAGTCGCTGTTGATGACGGGTCAACCGATAACTCTTCTTCGGTTTTACATTCTTTTTCGGATAGCCGTATTAATTTATATGCTTTGCCGCAGAATCAGGGTAAAGCTGCCGCACTCCGGCTGGGAATAAAAAAAGCGTCGGGGGAATATATTCTTTTTCAGGACGCTGACCTTGAATACGATCCGGCTGATTACGATAAACTTCTTAAACCTGTACTCAGGGGGAGCGGCAGTATTGTATACGGTAACAGGTTTCCTCTAGGCCGCAAAAACATGTTTTTCACCCAGAAAACTGCGAACAAGTGTCTGACGCTGCTCACTAATTTTCTTTACGGGGGAAAAGTGAAAGATATGGAGACATGCTACAAACTGGTTCCCCGGGATACATTACGCCTTATGGATTTAAGAGAAGAAGGTTTTGCCATAGAAGCGGAGATAACCGCAAAACTCCTCAAAAGCGGACATAAGATAGTAAATGTTCCTGTTTCTTATAAAGGCCGTTCCTACAGGCAGGGAAAGAAGATAAAGTTCTTTGACGCCCTTATAGCGGTCCTGGTGCTGTTTAAATACAGATTCTTTAATTAAAGTTTTAAAATTATATAATAACATAATGTATATGAAAGGAAAAAAAACATGAATGTACTTGTAACCGGCGGCGCCGGTTTCATAGGTTCTCATCTTGTTGATGAGCTCGTCAAACTGGGCAATTCTGTAACTATTGCCGATAATCTTTCTACGGGAAAGAAAGAAAATATTAATTCTTCCTGCAGTTTCAAAAAGATTGATATAAGATCTTCCGGTATGGAAAAATTATTCAAAAAAAGAAAGTTTGAATCAGTTTTCCACCTGGCCGCTCAGATGGATGTGCGCAAATCAGTAGAGGATCCCCTGTACGATGCCGATGTCAATATATCCGGCGGCATAAACCTGCTTGAAAACTCACGGAAATACGGAGTAAAAAACTTTATATTTTCCTCTTCGGGCGGTGTTATGTACGGTGAATGTCCTGAGACCCTGCCTGACGAGGAGCGTTATCCGGACCCGCTGTGTCCTTATGGTAACTCAAAGCTTGCCTTTGAGTTCTATCTCAACACGTACAGGTATCTTTATTCAATGAAGACATCAGCTTTAAGGTTTGCCAATGTTTACGGCCCGCGCCAGGATGCCTACGGCGAAGCAGGGGTTGTCGCTATTTTTGCAGGTTCAATGCTTTCGGGAAAAGATGTAAGAATTTTTGGCGACGGCAACCAGCTGAGAGATTATGTTTATGTCCGGGATGTTATAAAAGGCTGCATCAGCGCGATTGACTCGCCGTGCGGAGTCTGCAACATAGGTACAGGTGAATCAAAAAGCGTTAACGAACTGTTTTATTTAATGAAGAATAAAACCGGCTATGACAAACAGCCCGTTTACGAACCGGCGCGGCCGGGAGAGCTGCAGGCAAGCCGGATGAATGTTCAGAAAGCCGCTTCGGTCCTGGGCTGGAAAGCTCAGGCCGGATTTGAAGAAGGAGTCAGTAAAACTCTTGAATGGTTTGAGAAGAAAGGAATGAAATGACTGATAAGATTAAATTCGGAACAGACGGATGGAGAGGAATAATAGCCAAAGATTTTACTTTCGGTAACCTTGAAATAGTCGCGCGGCGCACTGCGCGGTGGATAAAAGACAAAGGCGGAGAAGTATGCATAGGATACGATAACCGCTTTCTTTCCCCTGAATATGCGTCTTTTGCCGCTGCTGTTATGGAAAAAGAAGGTGTTAAAGTGGACTTGTCTTCAAAGCCGGTCCCTACCCCCTGTGTTTCCCACAGAGTCAAAAACTCTGATTCAGCAGTTCTCGGAGTAATGATAACGGCCAGCCATAATGGTCCGGAGTACAACGGGTTTAAGATAAAGGAAAAATACGGAGGTTCGGCGAGCCAGGAAACCACACTTGAAATAACAAGCGGGCTTGAAAACAATTCTCCCTCATGCGGAATTCTTGAATTTAAAGGGCAAAAAAATGACTGGACTGAAGACTACCTGGATGAAGTGCGGCGCGTTCTTCCCGGGGGAAACGCTTCCGTGGCCTGTGATTTTATGTATGGCACCGGCGCACCTTATTTTGAGCAGGTACTTGAAGAGAAAGGTTACACTGTTGTTCCTCTGCATAACTGGCGCGATCCTCTTTTTGGAGGACGCAGTCCCGAACCGAAGCCCCAGTCGCTGAAAGAGCTTAGTGAAGCCGTTATAAAGAACAGAGCAGACATCGGCTTTGCCTTGGATGGCGATTCCGACAGGATTGCGGCCGTAGATGAGAATGGAAAATACCTGTCTCCCCAGGTAATACTGTCTGTCCTTGCGGAGGATGTTTTAAGCAGGGGAATAAAAGGAAAGATTATTATGGCGGTAGCGGGAAGCTATCTTGTCGGGCGCATAGCAGCCGAGTATGGTGTTGATGTTGAGATAGTTCCTATAGGTTTTAAAAATATATGCCCGCATCTTTTAAAGGGAGACACGGTCTTGGCCGGAGAAGAAAGCGGCGGCATTGGATTCGGTGATTACCTTCCGGAAAGGGACGCGATTTATGCGGCATCAAAAATGATTGAGATGTGTCAGAGAAGAGGCAAAAAAATAGGGGAGATATGGAAGGAGGTGAGCGGTAAATACGGCAACAGCGCTTATCTGAGAAATGATATTAAAATAACTCCGGGTATTTCACCTTCGGAAATTCTGGATAAAATAAAGAAAAAAATTGAAAACGGAAGTTTTCCTTTTAAGGTTAAAAGCACCCTTGCGCTTGACGGTTTGAGAATTATAATGGAAAATGATAAGTGGCTTCTTATTCGTCCTTCAGGCACCGAGCCTGTTGTCAGGATTTATGCGGAGTCGGAAACGATGGAGGAGACGGAAGTCCTTCTGGCAGAAGGGCAAAAGGCTGTGTTGTATAAATAAAAAATTAAGAAAGGATAAAATTCTATGAGAGGAAAAGATTTTACGTTTACATCCGAATCTGTAACGGAAGGACATCCGGACAAGGTCAGTGACCAGATATCCGACGCGTTGCTTGATGAGATTCTCAAATACGATGTCAGTGAGGGGTTAAATCCTTACCGCCTAAAGGAAACAGACCGCAGGGGAAGCCGCGTCGCATGCGAAACTTTTGTAAGCACGGGACTGACCCTGATAGGAGGAGAAATAACAACGGGAACTTATGTTGATTTCCCTAAAATTGTGCGCGGGGTGGTAAAAGACATCGGATATATAGATCCTGAACTGGGCTTTGAATATAAGTCGCTTTGCCTTCTCAACGCTATAAACGAGCAGTCGCCGGATATTGCCCAGGGTGTTGACAGCGGCGGAGCAGGGGACCAGGGGCTGATGGTAGGTTATGCCTGCGATGAAACCGAAGAGCTTATGCCTATTCCTATAATGCTGGCCCACAAACTCTCCATGCAGCTTGCAAAAGTTAGAAAGCAAGGGGAGATAAAATCGCTGAAACCGGACGGTAAATCCCAGGTGACAATGACATACAGAGACGGCAAAGCTGTTTATGCGGATACTGTTGTTGTTTCCAGCCAGCACGACAAGACCGTGCTTGATTCTTCGGGAAGTTGCATAACGGACGATTTTAAAGAGGAAATTATTGACAAAGTTGTTAAGCCGGTTGTCCCCGAACAGTTCCTTACGGACAAAACCAGGTATCTTGTAAACCCGACAGGAAAATTTG